>NZ_JAYGHN010000025.1:0-99544 GCF_034931845.1 Calothrix sp. UHCC 0171 | reverse complement strand
CCATCTGGGTAAAAACTTAACGACGCTAGTTGCAGAAGCTGAACCCTATCTGGCAGTCCTATCGCAGCACAATTTAACCGTTGCTTTAAATTACAGTTATGCTGCTTTACAGACAATTCAACGCTTACAAGGTAATCAAAGTCAAGCAGAGTTGGCGATTCAAGTCGAACAACTACATCGCGCATTAACCATCGCCAATGACTTAAGTGGTTTACATTTCTATTGGGTATGTCGGCTAACAGTTTCCTATTTATTTGGTGAAACATTGCAGGCAAGTCAGGATGCAGCACAAGCCCGTCAAACCTTGGCAGGTGGAGCCGGTTTCTTTTCCGAATTCGTTTTTTACTTCTACGATTCCCTTACGGCACTTGCTGAGTATCCCGAAGCAGCAGACAAAATGGCGTTACTTGCTCGCATTTCGGCAAACCAGAAAAAGCTGCAACATCGTGCCAAATATGCACCGATGAACTTTCAACACAAATACGACCTGGTTGAAGCAGAACGATATCGGGTATTGGGGAAAAAGTATGAAGCAGGAGATTATTACGATCGCGCTATTGCCGGAGCTAAAGCCAACGAATACATCCAAGAGGAGGGATTAGCCAACGAACTCGCCGCCAAATTCTATCTCAACTGGGGCAAAGAAAAAATTGCTTACTGCTATATGCAATCCGCTTACTATTGCTATGCAAAATGGGGTGCAAATGCCAAAATCACCCATTTAGAACAAAACTATCCCCAACTACTAGGGGCGATTCTTCAACCTGGGATTCTTGGTATTACCAATGAAGGAACCATCACTGCAACCCAGATGGGAAGTTTAACTAACGTCAACACCAGCCAGAATTTATGGTTAGATGTTCCGGCAGTAATCAAAGCAGCACAAGCTATCTCCCAGGAAATTGAATTAGATAAATTACTCACCACTTTAATCCAGATTGCGATCGCTAATGCTGGCGCGCAAAAAGGGTATTTAATTCTGCGTCAAGATGAACAATGGTTACTAGTGGTTCGATCTGATTCAGAACGGACACAAAGGTTACAAATTCTCCTCGCTCAATGTCAAGAACTTCCCCAGAGTTTAATTTATTCTGTGCTACGGAGTCAAAAGGTGGCTGTATTTGACAACTTGAGTACAGTAGTGCAATTTGCAGGTGATAACTATATTTCCACTCACCAACCCAAATCCGTGTTATGTACTCCCATAACTCAGCAAGGAAAACTAATTGGCATCCTGTACTTAGAGAATAACTTAACCGTGGGTGCATTTACGAGCGATCGCCTGCAAGTGATTCAACTCCTCACAGCCCAAGCTTCTATTTCCTTGGAAAATGCCCAGTTGTATTGCCAATTAGAGGAATATTCCCATAGTTTGGAGGAAAAAGTTTCCGAACGCACCCAAGAACTCACACAAAAAGCAACGCAGCTAGAATCAACTTTGCAAGAACTGCAACGTACTCAATCCCAACTAATTCAAGCGGAAAAAATGTCCGGTTTGGGACAATTAGTTGCTGGTATTGCCCACGAAATTAATAATCCGATTAATTTTATCTATGGCAACATGCAACCAGCAAGTGAATACGTTACATCCTTAATTGAATTAAATCATTTATATCAGAAAAATTATCCGCAACCAATCCCAGAAATTGAAGATAAAATTGCTGATATGGAACTAGATTTTTTAGTGAATGATTTACAAAAGCTGTTTAAATCGATGAAATTAGGAGCAGACCGCATCCGCCAAATTGTTCTCTCGTTGCGTAACTTTTCTCGTTTAGATGAAGCCGAAATCAAACCAGTTGATATTCACGAAGGTATCGATAGTACATTGTTAATTTTACAGCATCGGCTCAAAAGCAGTAGTAAAAGTACAGAAATTTCACTAATTAAGGAATACAGCCAAATACCTTTAGTTGATTGTTATCCATCTGCTTTAAATCAAGTATTCATAAATATTCTCAGCAATGCTATTGATGCCCTAAAAGAATTAGATATAAATCACAAACCGACTATTACAATTCGTACTGAAATCCAAGAGCAAAAATATGTAGCTATCCGCATTATCGACAATGGAATGGGGATAGAAGAATCAGTACAAAATAAGATATTTGAACCATTTTTTACTACAAAGCCTGTAGGTAGTGGTACAGGTTTAGGACTGTCAATTAGCTATTCGATTGTAGTAGAACAACATGGAGGTAAGTTAAGCTGTATCTCGGCTCCAGGAAAAGGTACTGAGTTTGTGATTCAGATTCCACTGTAAATATTTTTACTCTTTGGCAAATGATTATGCCTCATCAGGGCATACTAAATGCAACAGTAATATGAACGTAGTATGATTAGCACTCAAACAAGTATTCCCGGATATCAAATTAGTGAACAACTCTATGATGGTTGCAGAACCCAGGTTTATCGAGGATATCGAGAAAATGACAAGTTAGAAGTAGTAATTAAACTACTAAAAAATCCGTATCCCAGCTTTAGCGAACTTGTACAATTCCGTAATCAATATGCGATCGCTAAAAATCTCAATTTTCCGGGAATTATTCAAACCTACAGCCTAGAACCGTTCCAAAATGGTTATATATTAGTGATGGAAGACTTTGGGGGAATTTCTCTCAAGGATTATTTCACCAATGGGACTTTGCATTTAACTTCCCTACAAGAGTTTTTACAAATTGCGATATCTCTATGTGATACTTTAGATTGTCTCTATCGTCATCATGTTATTCATAAAGATATTAAACCTGCGAATATTCTGATTCATCCCGAAACAAAGCAAGTAAAATTAATCGACTTTAGTATTTCTTCTCTTCTTCCGAAAGAAACTCAAACAATAATTAATCCTAATTTATTAGAAGGGACTCTTGCTTATTTATCTCCTGAACAAACTGGAAGAATGAATCGGGGAATTGATTATCGCAGTGATTTTTATTCTCTTGGTGTAACATTTTACGAATTACTGACTGGAGAATTACCATTTCCATCAGATGATCCGATGGAGTTGGTACATTGTCATATTGCCAAAATACCTAAAGGATTAGCAAACAGAGAAAATATTCCCCAGTTACTTGCTGATATCGTCATGAAATTAATGGCGAAAAATGCCGAAGATAGATATCAGAGTGCTTTGGGATTAAAGTATGATTTAGAAATATGTTTAGAGCAAATCAAAGAAACTGGAAAAATTACGTATTTTGAAATTGGCAAGAGAGATATATGTGACAAATTTATTATTCCCGAAAAATTATATGGCAGGGAAACAGAAGTTGAGGAACTACTAGCAGCATTTGAGAGGGTGTCCACAGGAAACAGCGAAATGATGTTAGTCGCAGGTTTCTCTGGTATTGGTAAAACTGCCGTAGTTAACGAAGTTCATAAACCAATTGTCAAACAACGGGGATATTTTATTAAAGGAAAATTCGACCAATTTAATCGAAATGTTCCTTTTTCCGCATTTGTACAAGCTTTTCGTGATTTGATGGGGCAATTACTCACCGAAAGCGAGCAACAAATTCAACAGTGGCAAAATCAAATTACAGAAGCATTAGGAGATAGTGCCCAGGTAATTATTGAAGTTATTCCGGAATTAGAGCGAATTATTGGCAAGCAACTACCCGCACCAGAGCTATCGGGAACTGCGGCACAAAGTAGATTTAATTTACTATTCCAGAGATTTATTAATTTATTTACTCATCCAGAACATCCATTGGTGATATTTTTGGATGATTTACAATGGGCTGATTCTGCCTCATTGAGACTCATACATTTGTTGATGAGTGAAAAAAATATTGGTTATTTATTATTAATAGGTGCATATCGAGATAATGAAGTATCATCTATACATCCTTTAATGCTGGTATTAGATGAAATCGAGAAAATAGGTGCGGCAGTTAATACTATTACTCTCAAACCGCTCAATGAATTTACATTGAATAATTTAGTTGCTGATACTTTAATTTGTACAGAAAAATTAGCATCTCCCCTTTCACAACTTATCTATCAGAAAACTCACGGTAATCCATTTTTTGCCACACAGTTCCTCAAAGCATTACATCAAGATAAACTCATTTATTTCAATTATGAGGAAGGATATTGGCAATGTGATATCACAAAAATCAATCAAAAAGCGCTGACTGCGGATGTAGTTGAATTTATGGCAATGCAGTTACAAAAATTGCCAAAATCAACTCAAAATGTCATAAAACTAGCTGCTTGTATTGGTAATCAATTCGATTTAGAAACGTTAGCTATTGTTTGCGAAAAATCTCAAGTTGAAACAGCAGGTTATTTATGGACTGCGTTGCAGGAGGGCTTAATTTTACCCCAGACTGAGGTCTATAAGTTTTTTGTTGGTTCGGAAAATCAAGCTGTAAATCAAGAAAATGCTGAAATTATTCTCTATAAATTTTTACACGATCGCATCCAACAAGCTGCTTATTCTTTGATTCCGGAAACAGATAAACAATCGACTCATTTGCATATTGGGCAATTGTTATTAATCAATACTCCAGAAGCCCAAAAGGAAGATAAAATATTTGAAATTGTTAATCAACTAAATCGAGGCATAAAATTACTAGTTAAACCCGAACAAAGGCAGGAATTAGCACAGTTAAATCTGAAGGTGGCAGATAAGGCAAAAGCATCAACAGCTTATGTATCAGCATGGGAATACTGCACATTAGGACTGCAACTTTTACCTGATCATAGTTGGCAAAGTCAATATGATTTGACTTTAAGACTATACGAAACCTCACTAGAAGCAGCCTATCTGATTGGTAACTTTGAGGAAATGGAAAGGCTTGCAGAAGTAGTTATCCAACAAGCAAAAACACTCTTGGATAAAATCAAAATTTATGAGATTAAAAACCAAGCTTTCACGGCTCAAAATCAACCATTAAAAGCAGTAAATACGGGCTTAAAAATTCTGAAATTATTGGGTGTAGAATTTCCTGAAAATCCAACTCCTAATGACATTGGTGCAGCATTACAAGAAACACAATTAAGCTATCAAGGGCGAGAGATATCAGAACTAATTAACCTGCCATTGATGACTGATCCTACTCAATTGGCAATTATGCGACTTATTTCTAGTATCTTCTCAGCAGCTTACATTTCATCTCCCCTACTTTACACCTTGTTATCATTTGCGGGAGTAAGAAGATCAGTCAAATATGGAAATACTTCGATTTCTACCCATAGTTATGTATCCTATGGTTTGATTCTCTGTGGAGTCTTGGGAGATGTAAAAACTGGTTATAAATTTGGACAACTTGCTTTAGATTTATTACAGGAACTGAATGCTAAGGAACTACAATGTAAAATCCATTGCATGTTTTATGGCTTTATCAAACATTGGCAAGATGCTATTAGTTCAAGTTTAATTCCTCTGCGAGATGCTTATTTGAGTGGCTTAGAAACAGGAGATTTACAATTCGCTGGATATTCCGCAGTTATGTACTGTGGATATACCTATCTTGCAGGAATAGAAAAGGAATTATCAGAACTCGAACAAGAAGTATTTGCTTTGAAAGATTCTATCGAACAAGTCAAACAAATGACTTCAGTATATTATTTTCAAATGTTGCAACAAGCAATACATGATTGCCGAGAAGGTAGAAGCTCAGTCCAATACTTACAAGGGAATTTTTTCGATGAAGAAAGTGTCTTGCCCAACTATTTGCAATCTAATGAACGCATGGGCATATTCTACCTCTATTGTCACAAATTACTCTTAAATTACCTATTTGGTAATTACCAACAAGCCATCATAGATGCAGATTTCGCCGAACAATATTTAGATGGGGCTGTTGGTTTTCCCTACATCCCCATATTTTATTTTTATGACTCCCTTGCACGTATTGCTACATATACAGAAACTCAACAAAATAATCCAGATGAGTTGATTGTACGCATAGAAGCAAATCAACAAAAGATGAAAAATTGGGCAGATAATGCTCCCATGAATTGTCTCTACAAATTTGAATTAGTAGAGGCAGAACGTCATCGTCTACTTGGTGAGAAATGGGAAGCAGCAGAAGCATATGATCGCGCAATTTCTGGAGCCAAAGTTAATGGCTATATGCGTGATGAAGCAATTGCCAACGAACTGGCGGCTAAATTTTATTTAAACTTAGGCAAGGAAAAAGCCGCCCAAGGATATATGCAAGCAGCATATTATTGCTACGCTCACTGGGGTGCAAAAGCAAAAACAGAGGACTTAGAAAAACTCTATCCGCAGTTACTCCAACCCATCCTCCAACAACAAAAATTTAGCTTTAATCCCCTAGAAACCATTGCCACTATTGCCCACAGCGCAACATCCATATCTAACCACACTTCCACTCCCATTCATACCAATATTTCTGAGAACCTAGATTTTATCTCCACCCTCAAAGCTGCTCAAGCTATTTCTGGTAGTATCGAATTAGATCAACTAATTGCGAGTCTGACACAAATTATTCTCGAAAACTCTGGTGCAAAAAAAACAGCATTAATTCTGTCAGAAAATGGTAATTTGCAAGTTAAGGCAATTACTTTTATTAATCATCAAGACAATTCTCCAACTCAAATCCAAACTATTCTCAAATCACAGCCCCTAGAAAATTGTCAAGATATCCCGATAAAAATTATCAATTATGTCAAAAATACTCAACAAACAGTTGTCATCGACAACTGCAAACCAGATATTCCTGGGTTAATTGGCGAATATTTACTCGAATTTCAACCCAAGAGTGTATTTTGTACACCAATTATTAATCAGGGACATTTAATCGGTATTCTCTACCTAGAAAATAAACTAGTGCCAGGAGTCTTTACAAGCGATCGCATCAAAGTAATTCAAATGCTATCAGCCCAAGCAGCTATATCTTTAGAAAATGCCCGCCTTTATCAAGAATCTCAAGAAAAAGCCCAATTACTCCAACAATCTCTCCAGCAACAAAAAACCTTATTTAATGTTGTAACTCAAATACGAGAATCTCTAGATTTAGAGGCGATTTTCATTGCAGTAACCCAAAATATTCGTCGGATTCTCAATGCCTCGCGCGTCGGCATATATCAGTTTCATCTGGGAGAAAATTACCAATATGGGGAATTTATCGCTGAAGATGTACTACCTCAATTTACTTCGGCTTTAGCAATCAAAATTCAAGACCACTGTTTTGGGGAAAACTACGCCACCCTCTATAAAAAGGGACGTTTCTGTGCAATGCCAGATGTAGAAAATGCCGAAGTTTTAGAGTGTCATCGAGCAATTTTACAAAAATTTGATGTCAGAGCCTCATTAGTTGTACCAATTATGCAAGGTGAGGAACTTTGGGGTTTACTCTGCATTCATCAATGCGATCGCTCACGTGAATGGGAATCTGCGGAAATTGAATTTGCCAAACAAATCGCTGTACAAATGGGAGTTGCACTCCAACAAACCGATTTACTTTTAGAAACTCGCCGACAAGCAACCCAACTGGAAGAAACTCTGCAACATCTCCAAGATACCCAACTGCAATTAGTACAAAATGAAAAAATGTCGGCACTGGGTAACTTAGTAGCAGGTGTGGCTCACGAGATGAATAATCCTCTCGGTTTTATTTCTGCCAGCCTTGAACAAAGCAAACCTGTATTTACAGATATTGTTGAACACCTGAAACTATATCAAGAAAGTCTACCAAATCCAGGTGAGGACATTATTGAACATGCCGAGGAAATTGACCTAGATTATAGCCTGGAAGATTTACCAAAAATGCTAAATGCCATGGTGATGGCATGTGACCGATTAAAAAATATCAGCACCAGTTTACGAACTTTCTCCCGTGCCGATAAAGATCATCAAGTTGCATTTAACCTACACGAAGGCATCGACAGCACAATTTTAATCCTCAAGCATCGACTCAAAGCCAACGACCAACGTCCAGCTATTGAAGTAGTCACAGAATATGGAGATTTACCACAAGTAAAGTGTTTTCCTGGTCAATTAAATCAGGTATTTATGAACATCCTCGCTAATGCCATTGATGCCTTAGATGAGTCAAATTCAGGGCGTAGTTTTGAGGAAATTAAAGCCAATCCTAACAAAATCACCATTAAAACCTCAGTCCAAAATGACAACGTGAAAATTAATATTACTGATAATGGTAAGGGAATGAGTGAATCAGTCCAACAGAAAATATTTGACCATCTATTTACTACCAAAGGAGTCGGTAAAGGTACAGGGTTAGGATTAGCGATCGCCCGGCAAATTATTATGGAAAAACATTCTGGTATGATTACAGTTCATTCGACGCTTGGTAAAGGTACTGAGTTTGAGATTCAAATTCCCAAATAAAATTTTCCGCACAGCCCTTTTTATCTAAGTATTCGTGTAAGAATAAATTGAACAAGTGGGCAGCATTTAACTGAGACGTTCGGCGAGCGCTACTTCGGCAAAGCTCAGTACAAGTCAGTCGAGGCGCACTCACACCGAAGTCTTGCCCATCGGAAATAGCAAGCGAGACGCTTGCACTACTTATTTTTATATGATTCCTAACGCCAAAACAAACAAGTCGAGACTAAAAATATCTACAAAAATCGCTCTCGGCTTGTCTGGAATTTCCCACCGGAAACTACACTAAAATCCACTTAGAAAAAATGTAATAATTAATACATTTACATCTTGTTACAAATTAGTCGGAAATTTCAAATTCATACAAACTTTAATAAATTTATTATTTATACGCAGGATACAGTTGCTAGCATCACTAAATAACAATAGATTCAATAATTGTGGAACCTATGTTAAACGCAACTGTATGTACTTTGTGCGAAAAAGACTATCACTATGGAGTTGGAGTCTTAACGAATTCGCTCTATCAGCGAGGCTTCCGTGGTGTAATGTGGGTAGGATACCGAGGGAAATTACCCAGTTGGGCAGAGTCTGGAGAGGCAGTTAAAAATTATCACGAGTTAAGTATTGGTGAAGGTTGCTTAATCCGATTTGTCGAATTAGATACTCCCAAGCACTTTGCTTTTTATAAACCAGATTTCATGTGGCAAATACTACAACAATATGCACCTGAGGTTGATGCCGTTTTTTATTTTGATCCAGATATTGTCAACAAAGCTCATTGGAATTTTTACCAACGTTGGGTACAGCGAGGAATTGCCATCTGTGGAGATTGTTGGTATCTAGTAGCAGCAAATGACCCCCGAAGACTTGCATGGCAAGAATTTGCGGAATCCCAAGGCTTTACTTGCCAGCGAGATTTAGAATATCATTACAACTCTGGTTTTATTGGAGTCCATCGCAATCATCGCGATTTTTTGACTCTATGGCAAAAACTAATTGAAACAGGAGATAAGCAAAAAATCAGTGATTTAAGTCTTTTTGATTACGATGACTATACGGATGGTTATCCTTATTTGTATAGTGACCAAACATACATGAATTTGGCGCTCATGTTGAGTACAGAACCATTAAGTACAATTGGTCCTGAAGGGATGGATTTTCTGCCCGGTGGTACAATTATGTCCCATGCGATCGCACCTAATGTTAAACCGTGGCGCAAAAAGTTTATTCGGAGTGTTTTAGATGGTAGCGCTCCGACAATCACCGATAAATTATATTGGCAAAATTCACAAACTCCAATTCAGCTTTATTCCTCCATCAAACATAAACAGCAACAACTGGCATTACTTATTGCTTCTGCAATTGGTAGATTTATACGTCGCCCTGTAATGTAATTTTTGCTTTTAATTTTCGCTTTGAAGTGGCTTGGCGTGCTGAATGGTAATTATGTTGAATATCTGTTTAATATTTTTGGGTAGGCATTAGTTTCTACCCAAAACATTTATAATTGGGAATCGAATCATATCAGGTTCGCCTAAATAATTACGATAAAATCGACGCGGAGATTGGGAGATTGGGAGACGCGGAGACAAATTAATAATAACTGATTAGACGGACTTGATATTAAACTTGGATAATACTGTAGATGCTGAGGTAGAGACGCATAGTGGCTGATACTAGCACGCTTTCACAGCCGAGAAGCGCATCTCTACAAAAATTGATTCGATGTCAGATTAAATAAGAAATTAGATTTTATTTGCCACAGTTTGACGAATAGAATACTCCTTATCAGTGGCTAATTTTTCTAAAACAAAAATAGGAGTGCTGGGATTATTAGCGACAGCAAAACGCACATCATAATCATCATGACTAGCTAATCTATCTAGTAGATAATCTGGTGTTTGAAGATTTTTAGCAACACCAAGGGGGAATAGCCAATTGTAATTATGGGGATTTGCGATCGCACAGATTTTGTCTAAAATTTCCACAGGGGTATTGCTATGAACCGAGATTCCCCGCAATACGGCAGCTTCCAAGGCTGATAGGGTTTTATCTGCTGTAATCTCCAACATTTGATCACCGATTTTTTGTAAAATCTCGGCAGAAGTTACCCGATTTTCAGCTAATTGACGCAGGGTTTCTATGTAGCTGTCATTAGCTAGCTGTTCCAGAATTTTAATCGGTGTTCTCATATTACCAGCAACTTGCGATCGCACATCACCAGATTCATCCAATGCTAATTTTTCTAGTGCTTCTACTGGTGTTTGTGGATTTGCTGCTAAATAAAAACGGATTTGTTCTTCTACATCATTGCCTAACTGCTTTAATGCTGTCACTGGTGTATTAAAATGCGTGGCGACAGCACGACGCACATAAAAGTCGTCATGATTTGCTAACTGTTTCAACGTATCTGCATCAGTATCGGAACTGTTAGCTAAACTACGACTAGCAATTTTTTCTTGGGTGGAAACACCCAAAATGGAAAATTCATAAGGTGTTGCAGCTGTGTTCATATGCAATTAAGAATAACGATGCTCTAGTTATAGAGTTCCCGTAAATATCGCCAAAATAACTGCATTTTTAAAGAATGTATTAGTTAAGCACTTTACACCCTGTTGCGGTAAAAAGGGTGCAACCCCACAGCCCCATTCATGATTTATTAAGTTATTTTGATTTTCCATCCAGTATTTTCTCCATGATGTACTCAGGGTGGGTGTCTAAGGTTATATGTATTTACATATTTTTCTGTGAGGATGTATGACTTACAATTGTGTCAAAATTGCTGCTTTAACCATTGGTATGACTCTGGGGATGAGTTTTGTTGCTAGCCCCGCAATTCCTGTGGAGTCTATCAGAGTGGATGCACTCATGAATATTTGCGATTTTCCTTGTGTTAGTTATGACATCTGGAATCAGCCATATGTTTAAGAATCGAATTTGACTTAATTAGCCTATTCACAGCAAGCTACTATGATTTTGGTTTCAGCTTGAGCATGTCACACCAGTCAGTCAAGACTCACTATATAAAAAGACAAAACCACACTGATTTATAAGTTTTTATCCCTAATCAGCATGGGTTGTTTTTTAAGTCAATTGCTTGATTTCTAAATATTTGGCATCAAGATATTCCTGGAGTATAGCTTGCTGGTTTTTGCATTCATTTTCATCAATGAGATTTAATTGATGTCCGATGAGGTGATCAGCTTCATTGAGCCAAAAGCTTAAAAATTCATCATGTTGAGCCATTTCGATAATTTCCAAAATTCGCTGCGCTTCAGATTCAGATAATGTTTCTAATAACGCTAGTTGAAAATATTCTTGAATAAGTTGTTGATTTTCTACAGTCAATGAAAAACTCGAATTATTGATGTCTATTAGCATTATGGAGAACCTTTCTCAAAATTAATGTGCATTATGGACTGGCGCAATGCAAAAAATTATGCTTTGACGCTGCGTAGTATCCTGTAGGCGATCGCCTTAACTGTGAAATGCTGTTTGTATGTCACCTTAATATAGTGAATGTTCAAGATGATTTGTGACGGCTATGGATATGAATTTTGGTTATCTAGGTCACAAAAATGGGTTAAAAATCACTAAATTGTGAAGATTCAATCATTTTTACTTGTCTTTGCTTTGATTTGATTAATTTAACCAGGAGTCCACACTAATGATGGAGCGCTTTTTTGAAGAGTTCCAGGTTTTACTTAATTCTGGAAGTCCTTCTGGCATATCCATGCTAGCGTTTATTAAACGCAGCCTCAAACAGTTTAACTTACTTGAGTGCTATAGCCCCTCAGAAATTCTCAGCGATGCATTTATGCGCGGTGTCGAACGAATTGAACGAGGCGAGCAAATTGAAAATCCCCTTGCTTGGATTCGAGCAACTGCGTTTAATATCATTCGGGAACGTAGTCGCAGTAAGGCAAAGGTCTTACAATTGGAAGAAAGTTGGTTAGAGTCTTCCGCCAGTAATGGAGTTACAGCCAATGAGGAATTGACAGAAAATTTCCAGTGGGTAGAAATGGCATTAACAATGCTCAATCCAGATGAGCAAGAGTTATTGACACTGAAAATAATTGATAATTTATCCTGGAAAGAAATTGTTGAGCGATATCAGGATCGAGGTTTTACCGATGTTAGCGAAGGTACATTACGTAAACGCAAAGAACGCATTCTGAAACGGCTTCGCAAAATATATCATTCGCTGGAACTGCAAATCATCATTCAAAACCAACTTTATCACTTGGAATCAAGTCATAAGATGATTCAATCTGCACCGATGAGGCAGAGGTTAAACAAAGATACATTGACACGTTGGAAGGATATAATTTCAGCTTACCAAAGGTATGCCTGCGAGAATCAAAACTGCTATCCCACAACATCTGTATCTGTTAACCCATTTTTTCTGCCGCGAAAATCAATATCCGCTTCGCTGTTGCGAGACAAAGATTTTCGAGGTCAAGCATGTTTATACTTTATTTGTGATGCCACTGCCAATATTGTTCTTTATGTGGGGGATACTACACGGACATCTGAACCTATGCAGGGTGTATATGATTGTCATCGGTATATTGAATGTTACAAAGATATTAATAGTGAGCATGGCTTAAAGACTGCACTCGAAATCGCATATTTGAGTAATTCTCCAGAGGGAAATCCTCCCCGTCATGAGTTTGCGTCAACGTTGATTAATGAGTGGAAAACTCCTTTGAATAAAGAAAATTGGCTCTGTTAAGGTAATTAGATAGGGAATGGTGCGTTACGCTCCGCTAACGGCACCCTACTTTTGTATTTAAACGTTACCGACTAACTGCTGACTGCTGTGTCACAACTATTTCAGTATTGGAAATTTTATCCTTTCTGCCTGGATTGGCAGCTAACTCTGCGGGTGCTACACTGACTGCACCCCAATCTTTGACTAAACTAGTTAAAAATATATCCTGCTGTTTGCGGAATTGTACTAAGTCGCCGCTAAAATTCATAATTGCAAACCAGACTGTACCTTGTTTTTGTGTTGGGATTGCCCCAACTAAGGCGCTAGTGGTATCTAAACTACCTGACTTGACGACGGCAAATTTTGGTATGCCACGGGGTTTCAAAATTCCTTCATCCTCGCCAATGACTGTAAAGACATCTGCAACAGTCATATTTTGCTGTTTGAGGTGTTTTTCAATTGCCCGAAACATGGCAATCGCTGCACGGGGAGAAATTTTGTTTTCGTAGGTTAACCCGGAACCGTTGATGAGATAAATTTCATTTTGCGGTACTTCTGCGGTGGTTGCGGCTATTTGAGCCACCATTGGTGCTCCACCAACTGAGTCGGCAAGCATATCCGCCATCGCATTATTGCTGAAATTATTCATTTTTTTCAATAATTCAGCTAGGGGATAGGAGTTGTGGCGCACTAATAGTTGAATATTTGCGGGTGCTGTGGCTAAGGCTTTAACTTTACCATTGATAACTATCTGGGGTTTGGGTGTTTCCGGTGGTAATGATTTATGGGCGTTAACAACTTGTCTATTCCAGGTTTGGCTATTTAATGCCATTTTGAGGAGATTACCAACTGTGGATGGATTGCGACTAAAGTTCATATAAAACTTGTCAGCAATAATTAAATCACCTGTAATTTCTTTGATACCCATTTTCTTGAGGGTATTACCTAAAGCGATCGCTTCTTCCCAAACGAAAAATGGGTCTTCGCCACCTTGAATCACTAAATCGCCTTTAAGGATTCCATCTTCAATTATACCAGGTGTGCCCACTTGCGTGACAAATACATGCTCTGCTCCGAAAGTTTTTAATGCTGCTAAGGTTGTGGCGACTTTACTGATAGAGGCAGCAGTAATTGGGGTAGTACCTTGATGATTTGCCAAGAGTTGCTCGCCAGACTGCATCCAAATTCCGTGGCTTTGTTGAGCAGAGCCGTAGGGAGCGAGGGATTTAACGTATTGTAAAGCTTTCGCATTTGTTGCTGGGTTGGAATTATCCGGGGGAAAAATTAAAGGTAATTCCGGTTTGGGGATAGGTGCGACGGCATTCACGACATTTTGTTGTGAAGGAGATTTTTTCGCAGATGAATCCGACAGCGAACATCCGCCCGCAAGTGCCAGCAATACACAAGATAGCGCAGTAGTAAAACTAAGGGATTTGTGCATAATTTGGGATTTGGGTTACTTCAGCGATAATCCACAGGAGTCAGTTGGCGATCGCCCAGTTCATGACAAATAATACAAGGGAAAAGGAAAAAGGGAAAATAATATCTAATCACCCATAACCTCAATGAATACACCGAGTCATGCGATCGCTAATTTAGCAATTCTGATTGCACCCACACAACCCCAAGCCACAATTGCCATCGTTGTTGGTGCAGTTTTACCAGATTTACCCATGTTTTTGATGTATTTTTGGGCAAAAATCATCCGTCGTCAACCGGAAACACGAATTTGGACGGAAATCTACTTTAGCCCTTTTTGGCAAAATATAACTCACGGATTTCATTCCCTCCCCCTAATCTTGATGGGGATAGTTGTTGCACATCATTTTGGTTTTGGACAAATTGAAATGATTCTCCTTAGCGCTTTGCTACATTGTCTTGGTGACTTGCCTGTTCATCATGATGATGCCCATAGGCATTTTTACCCTTTCAGTAATTACCGATTTATTAGTCCCATTTCCTACTGGGATGTCAAACATCACGGTAAAATAGTCAGTCTGATAGAGAAGTTATTAGTTTTAATCGCCAGTATTTATATTTTCCCGCTACAGCAATCTTTGATAAGCAAAGGACTCATTATTGCTGTAAATTTGATTTATATGGCTCTATTTTTATATTTTCGCGTTTTTAAGCGTTTTCATGCATCTAATTCTGTCACGTTTAAACAGTAATAATACGAGTCTGTATTGTTCGTATCATTCAATTTTAATACTTCGAGTTGACTTATTTAGAATTGCCGAAAAACAGAAATCGAAAACAGGCGATCGCAATAAAAATTATTTATCAATAAATCATCAAAATCAATAGTTTTATAATAATCTCAAATGTCAGCAAGTTATTTTTTTAGCTAATAAACTACGGAAATAAAAAATAAATTAAAGCAAAACATGATGATTACGTAAAAATCATAATTTGGGTATTTTGTCTATTTACTTATGTAAATAATTAAGATGATTAGTGGCATTAATTTTTTATATTAAAAAAAATCCCCGCACTGAAGTTTTTTTGTTATGCTTGCTGCAATTATCTTGTATAAGTCTCGCTGTTAGTTGGTTTAGCATTGTGTTCCCCAATTTGGATTGATTTGTTTCCATTCCATGCTGTAACTACCAATTAGCGAGGAAAACTGTGACTCAAGCAGCAGTATCGCACGCAATAATTCAGGTGCAATCTATGATTAATGACAACGCTTTAGTTCTGGACATCAAAAAATCAGAGGACTCAAACCGACTGCTGTCTCATTTACCTACATTGTCAAGTCAGAGTGCAGGTTGGAACCATATTTTTCTGGCTCACTATCAAACTTCAGCCCACGAATGTCCAGAACATTATTATTCCCATCATCTGCTGTGGTTAAACTTAAATTATCAAGATTGTTCATTACAACTTAAGTCACGCTTGGGTGGTAAGTTTGGCAAGTACGAAATTAGTCGCGGCAGTATCGGCATAGTACCAGCAAATATCCAAAACTGGATGGCATGGAATCAGAATGCCGAGTTTTTAATTTTGGCACTTTGTCCGGAATTTGTGAAGCAAGTATTTCATGAATTGATGGATGACAGTAATATGGAATTAATTGCCCAAGTTGCCATTACCGACTCTCTAATCGAGCATATTATGTTAGCCCTAAAAGCCGATATTGAGTCCGAATATTCACTGGGAAATATTTACGCAGAATCTCTAGCTGCAACTTTAACAGTACATTTGTTAAAACACTACAGTGTCAAAAAACGACAGTTGCCAAGCGATACAGAAGGTTTATCTAGCTACAGGCTTAAGCAGGCGATCGACTATATTCAAGCCCATCTGGAAGAAAATATCAAGTTGTCGGAAATTGCCGCAGCAGTTGGCATGAGTCAATATTATTTCATTCGCCTTTTTAAACAGTCGATGGGGATGACTCCCTACAATTATGTGATTGAACAACGTTTGGAGCGGGCAAAGCAAATGCTAAAACATCAAGATTTAGCTCTCGGTGAAATTTCTGCGCGTTGCGGATTTGCCGATCAAAGTCATTTTACACGTTATTTTAAACGTCAATTTGGTGTCACCCCCCAAGCAATGCGAAACAGCTTACATACAAATCATTTGACATCCACAAACTGTCAATACCTTCAGTTATTATTGCCGCGAATGAGTTTTGGGAAAATCGCAAGTTCATTCTAAAAAGAGCAGCATTTTTCTATACAACTTGCCATGATAACTCTTAAATTAGGGTTATCGTTGCATCATTAAACTGTTGTATAGCGAATATAAACTTAAACAAAAAGTGTGACGGATATATTCTGAAACTGAACATCTTGCGTCATTCTCAACAAAACCAAAAACCGGGTTTATTAACCAAAAATTGAGTTTTTAACGCGCAGCCTTGGTTTTTCACCCAGGTGCAAGAATCAGTTCTTCCCATTTCTCCTTTTTTTGGCGCATGAGCGTAAAAAAGGGGTTTTCTCCCTCATTGTTATCAACATCCATCCAAATATCGGGAGTTAGATATGCTTGCGAACACCACAGAAAATATCATCCACAAATATTGGAAACGTGGCAACAGTAAAATGAGATGTATGGAGAGTCAGCACACCTTTTCTTTTGGCGGTTTTTTTGATGTGGAACAGATGGGATTTAGATGTTTGCAAGTAATTAATGATAATTATCTCTATCCCGGACATGAATTTTCTTGTCAAAATCATGGCAATACAGAAATTATCACTTACGTAGTACAAGGAACACTTGAACATCAAGATAGTTGGGGAAAAAAGTCATTAATTGAAGCTGGAGAAGTGGGAATCTCTACTGCAACAACAAGTATGAGTTATAAAGTATTGAACCCTTGTAGGTTCAAATCAACTCACTTTCTCAATATTTGGATTAATACTAATCATCAAATTCAACCAAAATATCAACATAAATATTTACCGATAGAGGAGAATAGTGGAAAACTATTACTATTAGCAGCCTCTGATAACAGTAATGCGTTGATGAAAATTAACCAAGATATTCAAATATATAGCTGTTATTTACAGGCGGGAGATTATATCAAATATAATGTAAAACCCCATCGTTATGGTTGGTTATACATGGTGCGAGGAGTTGCTGTATTTAATCGTAAATTGTTAGTAATGGGTGATAGTGTACAAATTATTGATTCACAGCCATTAACCATTACAAGCGAATTCTCTGCTGAATTTTTGTTGTTTGATATGCCATAAAGTAATTTTATTTATGTATTTTTCGACACTTTGGGGGACATTGTCAATTAAATAAAACTATTGTCACAAAGATAAATAACACATATATGTTCATGTGTTTTTGCAGAATCAATCGCCAAAATTATTGGTCATCCATGCTGGAATAATTCAAATCTTTGGCGGTTTTAATATCAGCAAAGTATACATTAGTATTACAGTAAATAACAGAATAGAAAATGTGTTGATTATTGGTAAGTTGTTTTTGGCTGCTGATGGAATCTTGGGTCAACAGTAGTTTCTCCCGGAAATTTACATGCAGATAATAACAATCTATAATTGCTCTGGATTAATACCTTTTTCCTGCAATTTTTGTAATAAATCTTGATAGCGCTGTCTTTCTTGTTCTAATTGTAAAAGTGCAGTATCAGCACGTTGACGTTCTTGTTCTCGTAGTTGTGCAAGTTCAACAGAGGTGAGAAACTTTTCTCCATCGGGGCGATAAATTTCCAAGGTTTGAGGTGTGAGTTGAAAACGTATACCCAAACGAGGACTAACCCAACCATGCATATCTTCAATTACTTCTAAACTATTTTGCGGCGCTTCTTGACTTCGCAACCAGCCATTACAGTCAATTTTATCAGGGTCGTAGATATAAGATTCTTCAACTCCATAGCGATCGTAAAATTTAAACTTCTTTGCCATTTCCTTGAGGGTATTACCAGGAGAGAGAATTTCAAATACTACTTGTACGGGTATATTTCCCTCTTCCCATTGTTTATAAGAACCCCTATCTCCTTTGGAAACTCCAAAAACAACCATGACATCAGGAGCTTGACGAGTTGTTTCTCCAGCGATGGGATACCACAACAAATCACCAGCAACAAATACATCCGACTGCGACGCAAATAGAATTTCGAGATTCTCTTTAATTGTGACTATCCATTGAAACTGTTTGGTATTATCAGCTATTGGTTGTCCGTCGCTATCGGGGTAGATGATATTAGTTGCAGAATCTTGTGTGATTATCATATGCGATCGCACTACGCTAAGAGTTGCAGTCGGGTGTTATTTATAGTTTATCTAGTTTCGATGACATGGTTAATTATTGTTTTCAAAAATAACGCAGGCATGGAGAGACAGAAATTTATTTGATGTGTTGCCAGATTTTGGCAGAAACAACATAACTCATTTGTAAATAACCCTCAGATAGCATTATTTCCATACCTTAGCTAGAAGCGATCGCCTAAAAAATCAAGTAATCTAAACCTTGTTGCTTGCATATCAGGAAAACGCCTGTGGTTCCAATTCGCGATAATAATCCCACGACAATTACACCCTATGTCACTTTTGGGCTAATTGCAATTAATGTACTTGCTTTTATTTATGAGTCGAGCCTGCCGCCACAATACCTAAACGGATTCATGCATGTGTTCGCTGTTGTTCCCCGCGAACTTAGCCTCAGCTTTACTGGTGTTGCTGTCAATCAACCAATTCCCGAATGGGCGACATTAATTACCGCTCAATTTCTGCATGGTGGATTGCTACACTTAGGCGGAAATATGTTATTTCTCTGGATTTTTGGTAACAACGTTGAAGAAAAATTAGGTCATATTAAATACTTAATTTTTTACTTAGGTTGTGGTATTCTAGCATCATTGACACAGTGGTACTTTGCCCAAGGTTCAAATATTCCCAACTTAGGTGCAAGTGGTGCGATCGCAGGTGTCATGGGTGCGTATATCCTACGTTTCCCCCAAGCTGAAATTATCGGTGTTGTTCCTTTAGGCATCTTTTTTCCTACTTTTAGAGTCCCTGCATATTTTTTTCTAGGTTTTTGGTTTCTCCAGCAAGCATTGTATGGTTTCGCTAGTTTAGAAACACCTACAAATATCGGCATGGAAAGTGGTGGTATTGCTTATTGGGCACATGCAGGTGGTTTTGTTTTTGGTGCCATTCTTGCTCCTATATTGGGCTTGTTTAGCGATAAAAAACCAGAAGAGGAGTATTTGTACAAGTAAATATCAGTATGATTGTAGAGATAGAGATGCATGACAATTTCAGTTTTATGTAATTGGTTAATTAAGGCATTTAACAAGCTGGAAAACTAATGATAGTGCATCTCCCCCTCTCAAACTAATATCATCAATAAGTAAAAAATGAGCATAATCAGCACAATATTTGTTAAGCAAACCCTCAATATACATTGAGGGTTTTAAATTTGATATTTATTTGACTGAAATGTTCTAAAGTTAATTTGTTTTCTGGTTCAGAAAAATTGCAAATGTTTAATTGTGTCACTTCTCTGCTTGAAAAAAGAATATCTTTTATTTGCTCGCACCCATGAATCCCTCAACACTGAGATTGAGGGATTAAACTGCTGATAAAACTTCTCGATGTTTTTGTTTAAAGTAAATTGGTCGTTTTGATTCCAAACTAACAACTTTTGATGCGTAGTATCCTTCCTTTTCCGGCAATATAGGCATGGTTTGCCAGCAATTACGGCAAAACCAGTAGACTTCATTTCCACGAATGTGTCGTAGCAAAACGTTGGAACAACAAGGACAATTACTCATGGCTAAAACTCAAATTATGACAACCATACAAATTAGAAACTTTTGAAACTGCTTCATCATTTGTATATGATTAACCATATTTTCTAAATGTGAGGAAGTTGTGAAGAGTATTGCTTTTGTAAAGGATTCACAATATTTCTTAACTTTACGATATGTATTGTAATCATCAGCATCCCATCAGCAAATTGCCCTCGGAGAAGTTAAGAGTAATACCAATACGGTTCAGTTAAGGTTATCAGTCAATCGATTTGTTGAGAACCAAGACTTGGGGGATTCTCCCCCAAACCCCCAATTGGGGGACGGTTGCGTCCCCCAAGCCCCCTCCAAAAAAGTTGATCTGTTTTATTTGCAGTAATTGATTTTATTCTTAACTGAACTGTATTGAGAGTAATACCGAATCAAGCTTCCTTCACAATTTCCTCAAATTCTGGTTGTATATTTTAATTAGTGTCAGGAGTCATGATTTATTGCCTGGAATTGCTTGTTGAAAGACGAAGACGGAGGTGCGATTATGTTTGACGCTTCAGTATATGACCTCATTGGCAAGTATATATTTTGGAAAGTTTGTGTCTTGATTGTCTTACTACTGTTATTGTGGGCTATCACTACCATACCTATTTTTTAGTGACGACAAAAATCTAACTTGTCTTTACCTGCCACAATGTTAATAACACCCATATGATCAAACTAAAACAGCAAAAGATAATCATCTATGCAAACCCAAGTAAAAATTCAGCAACGTAACTGGAAACCCATCATTAAAGAACTCGAAGTGGCATTAGGTGCTAAAAACGTCATTAAACGTCAAGAAGAACTGATTACCTACGAGTGTGATGGGTTAGCTAGTTACCGCGAACGTCCGGCACTGGCGGTACTTCCTCGTACTACCGAACAAGTCGCCGCCGCAGTGAAAATATGCAATAAATACAATCTTCCTTTTATTGCACGCGGTTCGGGCACGGGATTGTCAGGTGGTGCTTTACCCGTTGAAGACTGTGTGTTAATTGTTACTTCCATGATGCGACAAATCTTGAATACTGATTTGGAAAATCAACGTATTGTTGTTCAGCCGGGAGTCATTAATAGTTGGGTGACACAATCCATTAGTGGTGCTGGTTTTTACTACGCACCTGATCCTTCCAGCCAAATTATTTGTTCGATTGGTGGGAATGTGGCAGAAAATTCGGGTGGAGTCCATTGTTTGAAGTATGGTGTAACAACGAACCACGTTTTCGGCTTGAAGATTGTCACACCGGAAGGTGATATTGTCGATTTGGGTGGACAAGTTCCGGAAATGCCTGGTTATGATTTGACGGGTATTTTTGTCGGTTCGGAAGGAACTTTAGGTATTGCGACGGAAATTACGCTACGAATCCTGAAAACTGCGGAATCTATATGTGTTTTACTGGCTGACTTTACCAGCGTTGAAGCTGCTGGGGCAAGCGTTGCTGATATTATCAGCGCCGGGATAATTCCCGGTGGGATGGAAATCATGGATAATCTCAGCATTAATGCGGTAGAAGATGTTGTGAAAACAAATTGCTATCCTCGCGATGCTGTCTCGATTTTATTAGTAGAAATCGACGGTTTGGAAGTTGAAGTTGCAGCGAATAAGCAACGTGTAATGGAGATTTGTCAACGAAATGGGGCGCGAAATGTGACTTCGGCTGCCGATGCTGAGATGCGCTTAAAATTGTGGAAAGGACGAAAAGCTGCTTTTGCTGCAGCTGGACATATCAGCCCCGATTACTATGTTCAAGATGGGGTAATTCCGCGTACACAGTTACCTTATGTATTGAAGGAAATTGAGGAATTAAGTCAAAAGTCGGGATATCGGATTGCGAATGTTTTCCATGCGGGTGATGGTAATTTACATCCTTTAATTCTCTACAATAATGCGGTTCCCGGCGAGTTAGAAAAAGTAGAAGCAGTTGGTGGCGAAATTCTCAAGCTGTGCGTGCGAGTGGGTGGAAGCATTTCCGGAGAACATGGGATTGGTGCCGAAAAACGCTGTTATATGCCAGATATGTTTACTGATGCAGATTTAGAAACAATGCAATGGGTACGAGAGGTTTTTAATCCTCAAGGTTTAGCAAATCCTGGTAAGATTTTTCCGACACCACGTACTTGTGGGGAGGCAGCACAGGCAATGGCGAGTGTATCCAAAAAATTGGGAACGATTCCAGGTGTGGAAAGGTATTGAATTTTGATTATTTTCTCCTCTCCACTTCAAACCCAGTCGGACAGGTGGCTGGTTTGTCTTCAGAAAATTGAATATCTGACCATTTGGGCAAAATCCCTTTATTCTCTTTACTGATACACTGAATTGAAGCTAAGTTCGATTTATTGCCTTTAGACTTTAAGGTGTGAATTAAAGCGATGTAGCTTTTAAAACGAGAGCCTTTGGTAATAGCTGCTGCCATCGTTGCTTTCCCACTCGGATGTATAAAACTGCGGTAAAGATAACTATCTGTTTCGCTAGGAATATCTTGCCAATCTTTTTTGAAACGATTGTGTTTTCTGTGATATCTCACTTGTTCCTCAGCCATTGCTAGCATTTTGCTTAAAGCTTGTTCTGGGGGCGATTTTTTTTCTATGGCGGAGATAGGTTGATTTCCGCCCATCGAAACTCTAAATCCAACTGGGCAAGCAGGAGTATCATTTGCAGGTATTTGATAATTTGCCCAGATGGGAAGTTGAGGTTTAGCTTCGCGACTTTCGCACAAAGTTGCTAAGGTGGTGGTTTCCGTTTTATTTTGCAGTCTGAAATTATAAGTACGGACTAAGCCGATATAGCTTTTATATCCATTGCTTTTAGGTACGGCAGCTTGCATCACTGCATTGCGCTGGGGGTGTAAAAAAACACGAAATTGGTAAGAGTTATCAACTGTGTCCACAGGATTTACTGCTAGTGCTTTGATGTCATTAGTAAAGCGATTATTTTTGACATAATAAGCTTGTTGGGCACGGTTCATCGCCACAACTATTTGTTGAGCATAGTTTTGAGTGGCGTTGATGTTAGTTTGTGCTTGACTGAGGCTAATTTGCGATACCATGACCCAATTTATACTGAGGGGAATTACTAGAAAGCGATACAGATGCATCATAACTGATTAAACTTAGTAAAATTGGTTACTTTGCTGGCAAGAAAATAACTATTGCGATCGCAATATTACCAGGACTCACACAAATATGACATCAACTTCTGATGTTTGAGTTCATTAAGTTAAATATGCGTAACATAACTGAGTTTTGGGGAATTCTCATATTTACTATGACCAACTTTAAGATATCGTCAAAATAGTTTGCACAGATACAACTTTTTTTTCAATCTCATGACACAAGCAATTTCTCTGAAAACAAGTCAAAAATTAAACCTCCAGCCCCTCAACATGCCGAACCGTTTGTTATTGGGTCCTGGTCCTTCAAATGCTCACCCGGCGGTACTTGCAGCTATGAATACAGTACCAGTAGGACACCTCGACCCCACATTTTTAGCTCTGATGGATGAGATACAATCGCTACTACGGTATGTGTGGCAAACTGATAACCCGATGACGATTGCAGTTAGCGGTACGGGAACCGCAGCCATGGAAGCGACTATTGCCAATTCTATTGAACCGGGTGATGTGATACTTGTAGGTGTCATGGGTTACTTTGGTAATCGCTTGGTAGATATGGCGGGGCGTTATGGAGCCGATGTCCGAACCATTACTAAACCTTGGGGACAAGTTTTTAGTTTAGACGAGCTAAAAACTGCCATTGAAACCCATCGCCCTCGTATTCTCGCCCTTGTCCATGCCGAAACCTCAACAGGTGCTTGTCAGCCGATGGAAGGGGTGGCTGAACTATGTCAAAAATACGGGACATTGTTATTAATTGATACAGTAACCAGCTTGGGTGGCGTGCCGATTTTCCTCGATGAATGGGGCGTGGATTTAGCCTATAGTTGCAGTCAGAAGGGCTTGGGTTGTCCTCCGGGTGCATCACCATTCACAATGAGTGCTAAGGCAATGGAGAAGTTACAAAACCGCCCGACAAAGGTGCAAAACTGGTATCTTGATATGAATTTGCTGGGTAAGTATTGGGGTAATGAGCGGGTATACCATCATACTGCGCCTATTAATATGTATTATGCTTTGCGGGAGTCATTGCGGTTAATTGCAGAAGAAGGGATTGAAAATTGCTGGCAGCGTCATCAAAAGAATGCAGAATATCTGTGGGAAAGCATGGAAAGTCTGGGTTTAACAATGCATGTGGACAAGCAATACCGTCTGCCAACACTGACAACTGTTCGTATTCCTGAGGGTGCAGATGGAAAAGCGATCGCACGTCGGTTATTGGATGAGTATAATGTTGAAGTTGGTGGTGGTTTGGGAGAACTTGCGGGTAAGGTGTGGCGAGTTGGCTTGATGGGTTATAATAGCCGTCCTGAAAGTGTGGATACTTTGGTTGATGTGTTGCGCCAGGTTTTACCGAAGTCATAGGAAATTTTTGTAGTAGCGCTGTCTTTGCTCAAAATATTTGTAGTGCTTTAGCGCTACTACATCAGCATAAACTGAGTTTCTTTAGTCTTAAATTTAGAAATGTGAATTAAATCCAGTGCAAAATTAGAGTGATGTTAGCGCAACATCACGCACTATTTCGTATTCCTTCAGAATAGGAAGTTATTAAATTTCCGTTCCTGATTTGATACATAAAGTCTATTAATATTAAGTTCAGTTAACTCAGTTATTATTAATTTTTCTGTGCGTCCCCCTATCTCCCAATCTCCGCGTCAGTTTTCTCATAATTATTTAGGCAACCTGATATAAATAACTCCTAAGCCCCCATGCCTGAATACCTCTTCAAACCTGCACGCCACAAAATTCGATTTAAACCCAAAAATAATAATGTCCAACCTATCATCATTGCAAATCCTCTCCCAATATCTGTGGGCAATCCCACCAAAATGCTGACGGGGAAATCAATTAGATAAGGAAAAGGTGTACATAAGACAGCAGCACGTACAGGTTCAGGAAATACTTCCAAAGGAGCAATTAACCCTGATAAAAATAAATAAAATAAGAACCAAAAATTCTCTAAAGCACTTGCCCGTTCCGTCCAGAAAGCAAACATGGCAAAAGTATATTGAATCACAAAACGTAGAGTAAATGCTAACAGGATTGCGATTGTAAATAGGCAGATTTGTGAAAGACTCGGAATCCAAAAAGCCTGGGGGTAAAGGAGAAAAAATAGAGCGATTAATAATATTATAAACGGCATTCGGGCAGCACGCTCAGAGATATGGGAAGTCACATGATGCCAAGCTGGGTCTAAAGGCTGCAATAATCGAGATGAGAGCTTACCTTCAACAACTTCCCGTTCAAATTCCCAAATCACCCATACCATCGTAAATTGCCGCACCAAAAAAACAGCCAGAAAGTAACGGGCAAAATCTACAGGAGTCAATCCAAATTGTCCACCTTGTGATGCCTGAATCCATACCCCCATTAAAATAATTGGTAGCGAACCCGCCAAAACCCATAAAATCAATTCAGCCCGGTACTCTACCATGTAAGCGTAGTAAACCGATAATAGTGTTTTTGCTTTCTTCCAAATCATATTTGCTTAATCGTTAATGGTTAATTGGAAACAGGTACTTCTCTACTCATAAGCCAACAGTTGTTACTCAGAACTTGCTTAAACAACTCCAGCTGCAAATACTCTACCAATTACTTCCTCAACAGGAGGTTCTGTCACAGTCAAATCCATTACCTCAAAATCAGAAAGAATCCGTGATACTACACCGGTTAATTGTTCCTGGGCGACGATAAAACAAGCCGATCGCCCTTCAACATGCTTGATATCACCGTAAAATTTCAGTTTTTCTTTAGATATTGGCTCTGCCAACTCTACATGTATCTCCCGATACGGAGCAAAGCGTTCCAATAACCCATCTAAGCTGCCATCGTACATCAAAGTGCCTTGATGAATCATTAATACTCGTTCACAGAGGGCAGTAATATCAGCCATGTAATGACTAGTTAAAAGTACCGTGGCTCCATAACGTTGATTATACTGGCGGAGAAACTCGCGGACACTAACTTGAGCATTCACATCCAAGCCTAAAGTCGGTTCGTCCAGAAACAGAACTTGAGGACGGTGTAACAATGCTGCCAGTAACTCAGCTTTCATCCGTTCGCCCAAAGATAACTTGCGTACTGGTTGAACAAGCTTGCCATCCAATGACAGCATCTCACTTAATTCTCCCACCCTTTCCCAAAATTCGCGATCGCTAAGTCCATAGACTGCGGCATTAATTTTCAGCGAGTCCAACGCTGGTAAATCCCAAATCAACTGCTGCTTTTGTCCCATCACCAGGGTAATTTTTTGCAAAAAACCCTCTTGTCGGCGAAATGGTATATGTCCCGCCACTCTGACATTGCCACTAGTGGGATGAATTAACCCCGTGAGCATTTTCAACGTCGTCGTTTTTCCCGCACCATTTGGTCCCAAAAAGCCAACAACCTCACCAGGGGTAATTTCAAAGGACACATCTTGAACCGCGCGAATTTGACGGTAAGTGCGCCGAAAAAAATGGGATACTGTACCTTGAAACCCTGGCTCTTTGACAGCTATGGGGTATGATTTGCTCAAATTTTGAGCAATAATTATAGACATATATTTGTTCGGCAGCGATGCACAAGCAAAATTGATTCTATTAGTAATAGTAATATATTCTTTGCAGCAACAGTAGTTTGCAAACAGGAGAGTTGTCAAATGTACGCTGATAGCGATATCAAAAATCAAACTCAGGCAATTGTGATTGGTGGAAGTATTGCTGGGTTGCTAGCAGCACAAACATTATCACGATATTTCCATCAAGTGATAATTATCGAACGCGATCGCCTTCCCAATCAACCCGAATCCCGTCATGGTGTTCCCCAATCCCAACATTTACACGCTTTCCTCAAACAGGGGCAAAATATTCTCGAAGAAATTTTTCCGGGTTTTAAAGGCGAATTAACTGCCGCAGGTGCGCCACTTGTGGATGTGACAAAGGATTTTCAATGGTTTGGTTGGCGAGGTTTACATCTGCAATTCTCATCGGATTTTACTATTCATTTGTGTAGTCGGAATTTGGTAGAGCATCTCATTCGTCGCCGTGTAGAAGCAAATCCTCAAGTTAAATTTGTTCGGGGAATCGTAACAGGTTTACTGACAGACTCCCAAGAAAATATCACAGGAGTTAAGTGGCGAGTTATCCCAGACAAAGAACAGGAAACAAGCAACGAAACCGAGCAAGCTGCTAACTTAGTCGTAGATGCCAGTGGGCGCAATTCCCAAACGCCAAAGTGGTTGACGGCAATGGGTTATGTACCTCCAAAAGAAACCAAAATCAACCCATTCTTAGGATACGCCACTCGTTGGTATGAGTATAAAGAATCACTGTGCCCAGGTGTCAAAGGTGCGATGACGTTATCGCAAGCACCCGACAAGAAACGCAGTGCAGTTTGGTTAGTAGTCGAGGGAAATCGCCTTGTCATTACATTGGCAGGTATCGCCAAAGATTATCCTCCCACAGATGAAGCGGGATTTTTAGAATTTGCCAAAAGTTTGCGATCGCAGCAAATTGCTCCTGTGGGAGTACCCCGCTACCTAGACGAATTAATTGCTGATGCTCAACCAATATCACCAATTTACGGGTATAAAAATACTGAAAACTGCCGCCGACATTACGAAAAATTAACTAAATTTCCCGATGGTTTGATTGTTATGGGAGACGCATTTTGCTGTTTTAACCCCGTTTATGGGCAAGGAATGACAGTTGCGGCTTTGGAGGCAGTTACATTAGATCAATGCTTGCAAAAATATGTTTCCCAGGGTGCTAATTCTATACCGATGCCAGGTTTTTCGCGTACCTTCCACCGCAAATTGAGTAAAACTGTAGATGTACCCTGGATGATGGCGACAGGTGAAGATTTTCGCTGGCAAAGCACCGAAGGGGGCAAACAGAGTTTTATCGAGCGGATAATGCAATCTTACAGCGACCAAATCCTACTTACAGGTGCAGAAAACCCGGAAATACACCAACTTTTTATTGAAGTTTTTCACCTAGTCGAACCACCCACTGCTTTTTTTCATCCCCACGTGGTGCTAACTGTAGCAAAACGCTGGCTACGAGATGTTTTTGCTCACAAATCCCAGCCATCACCACAACGTTTCCCATCCTTCGAGTAAAGCATCTCCATAACGAAGTGCGATCAATAAATCTACGCAACTGACCAAACGAAGGTATCAATAAATTCCAGGAACTCAGAGATTACTTGTTCTTGAGTTGTGTCCAGGTGACTAAAAAATTTACTACGGTAATCGTGGGACTTCAAGGATGTAACCGTCAAAGCAAAGGAATTTGTATCATGCCTATTGTACTTCAGACACCAAGTCATATATGCAGGAACAGCATGTCGAAAGCCTTTGGCATCCATGAATGCAAAAACATCATGGAATTTCTCAATCCAATCATTGGGAATCTCCTGCCATGGCACTTTACAATCAATTTGACGCGCCTGCATCGAATCTTCATAATCATCTAACGCCCGTGCTTCATGCAGTGAGACTCCATCTTCAAGAACTACATCTTTAAAAGCAACATTAATCTTTTCAATTAGCTCCAATCGAGTTTTTTCAGCGTAGTCATCAATTGTTTGCCAATTGGTGTCTCGCACATCATTAGGCGTTGGAGAACGAACATCCTTCAACCATTGCAACTCACAAGCTCCAAAGGCAATAAAATTTTGTTGCGCCTGCCGCAGACAGACTTGATTAGATCCCGCCCAGCTATATCCACAGGCTGCTCCCATATCCCCATCATCTTCCCAAAAGCATATTGGACAAATGAGGTATGTTCCTGGTGGCTCAAGGTTCAAAGTTCTGTAGCCACAACAAGGGCAAGGGTAGAGCTTCTCAATATTCATATTACCAGTTATAGATAAGTAGGAAGGCGGAATTATTCGTTTTGAGCATTGAGCGCAGTCAAAACTCGGCGATTACAACTCAGTATAAAGCACGTTATAATTTATACTAGTTTGCCGCCACAAAGTTTAAACAACCAAGCGTGATCCCCAAGCGGAGGGAATTGAGCAATTAGAGTCGTATTTAGCCCGTTTGGAGTTGAATTTTGGTTGGTTATTTATCTTTGATATCATGTCCGCCTACATACCCGTAGTAAAACTTATGCAAAGATATTAATCAGCAAAGAGTCTAAGATTATTTTATTATGGTTGTGCTACCGGACATGATATAATTCCTCATGCGATACCAAAGAAAGCGGGAACCACAAAGCGGAACGAAGATGGTTGCCAAGGGCATCGTAATAGCTCTCCACTAACAGAAATTTTCGACCGAATAACTAACCTAAGAATATCGGATCGATGCAGAACAAATGACAATTTCCAAAAAAGTAGCAGATATCCTGTTGACAGTAGCAGAGAGGTACTTAGCCTCTCTGACAGAGGCAGAACGAAATCAAATTTTGAGTCGTACAGAGAAGAATTGTGTTCCCCCTACCAGCGAACAAAGCACTTCCTCGACTAATTCGTGAAAGATTGCAGTTAGTTCTTCCCTAGTGACAACCTTCCAAAACCCCTCACTCATGGCAATGCCACGCAAAACTTGGCTTCTGCTGGCATCGGCAACTACATTTAGCTCTGAGGCTTTGATTAAACTTTCTAATTTTTGTTGTTTAATAGCGATCGTGCTGTGAAAATCGGGGTCATTTAGTTGCTTCAGCTTGATAATTTGCTGTTGCAACTCTATTACTTCAACTAGCACTACCTCCGTGCTTTCCACTGGCATCTGCTCGGCTATGGTTTCTGCTTTTTCCTTTAATGCTTGAATTGCCACATCGATCGCAACTTCTAAGCGAAAATAAGTTCTGACGCTACATTTTTTCGGTTGACTCGGTTTTGGATAAGCACCTGGGCACTTTAAGTATTCGTAGATTTTGCCATTGATTTGTGAAGATCGCTTTTCCATTGTCGAACCGCACTGAGCGCATTTACACAAGCCTACCAACGGATTTGTGATATATTTACGTCTACCACAGGGATGGGTAGATAAAATTTGGATGATTTGCTGATGTTGGGCGATCGATATAATCCCCTCATGGTCTGATTCTAGAATTAATCTTTTCTCCGAGTCGAATGGGTAATAGCAAATCATTCCACATAATTGGGGGTTTTCTAGCCATCGACGAAATGCAGACACATCTCTGGGAAAATCTTCAAATTTATACTTGCCAACCCGCTCTAACCCATATTTCTGCGTTAGTCTTCTAATAGTTTGCGATAATTCCCCCGACTCAATAAACATGGACACACATTCACGAGCAATATCTGCATGGGTTTTATTGGTATTCCGATATTGCTTAGTATTGGGAATCACACTATCCCCATCTTTGATGAAACCAAATATAGCTTGGTAAATCTTCCTTTTCTCTTGAAAATACCGATGTCCTTGGGTAGCGTTGTATTTATTTTTATCCCGAACCTGTGCAGACATCGCTGCTAATATCCGACTGGTAAATAACCCCTCTGGTGTTTCTAAGTCGAAACTGCCACCTTCGAGAAATACCAACTCCACCCCAAATGCTTGTAACTCCTGACGGGCAACTTCCCAGCCCAAAGCCGATCGCGTGAATCTGTCAAAACATGGCACGATAATTTGATCGATTTGGCGCGATCGCACCAATTCCAACACCCGATTATATCCTTTACGCTTCTCGCTAGCACCCGATTCAATATCCCAATGGATTTGTTCATCATTTAAACCATATTGCTTTAATCTGTCGATATAACGTTCCAACCCATGTCCCTCTGTATGCTGTCTTTGGGTGGAAACTCGACAATAACCCAATGCTCTTGATAAATCCCGCATCACAAGTGCAAAAAGACGATTTCCCAATCATAGTACATGTTTGAGATATATTTGGTTGTAGTTAGCGAAACCACCGCATACAACGTCACCTAATACGTCGTAAGATACGAAGTCGAGGTCTTGGTAAGCGCCATTTTCTTCGAGGAAGTTAATCGCGGTGATAATACCACGACCTGCACAACCTACACCGGGTTCTGGACCACCAGATTCTACGCACTTAACGCCACGGAAACCAGTAAGCATGACTTCTTCGAGTTCGAGGTCTTCTACTGCACCGCGTTCAGCAGCCAAGTGCAATACGGTGGTTTGTGCCTTCGAGTGAAGCATTAAACGGGTTGAGTGGTATTGTGAATATAGACAGTAGCACAAATAAAAATGAAGATAGGTTATGTAAGGGTTTCAACCATCGAGCAATCGGAAACTGACGCTTTGAATCAACAAACCGAACGGGTAAAACGTGCGGGAGCTATTTTAATTTTTTCAGATGTGGAATCGGGACGGAAGGACTCGCGCACCCAATTTAATCAGATGCTGGAATTGTGCAAGAAAGGTGGGGTGACAGAGGTAATCATCACCCGCATCGATCGCTTGGCTCGGAGCGTCATCACTGCCCATAAAACCCTGAAAACATTTGAGGCTTTGGGCATCAAGTTAAATATTTTAGATGCACCTATTGATGATGTTTCCAGTCCCTTTGGATGGTTTAGCGCCTCTCAAATGTCCCAATTAGCCGAGTTTGAAAGTCGGTTGCTGTCGAGTCGAATTAAGCATGGGATGGCATATTTTCGAGAGCAGAAAAAAGCAGCACCAAAACCACCATTTGGTTTTATTCGGGTAAATGAGAAATACGCACCCGATCCGGAAAATTGGGACAAGGCGATCGCAATCATTAATTTCTTTCTTACCGATAATGCCACATTGCGGAGTACCGCAAATTATGCTCTGTCGGAGTTTGGAAAAAAAATAACTCTCCCAGGATTGCGCTACTGGATGAGCAACCCTGTATTGCGAGGACACACTGCCTACGGAATGCGAGAAAATCTCCATCATCCCGAAAAATGGGAAATTCACCACAACACCCATACCCCGATGATTTCCGAGGCGACATATCGAAATATACAGCGACGTTTGCAAGAAAATAGAACGCGATTTGCATATGGGGTAAATAAAGAGGTCAAAGAACCATTACCCCTCCAGGGACAATTAATCTGCGGTTGTTGCGGTTATAAATGCTTTATTCTCAAACGCCAATGGGCAACTTACCGGGTACGATGCAAGCAACATGACATCCAAGGCAATTCTTTTTGTGCCAATGCTCAAGCTACATACTTACCAGATATTATGGCATCGGTGGATGATGCTCTGACCAAGCGGATGCAGGAAATAGCCATTCTGGCAACTGCCGCAGTTGAAAACGAGCGGGAACTTCCAGAGGTTATCGACTTGAGGCAACAATTGCAAAATCTCAAATCTATGCCTGAAAATGAAATTATCAAGGCTGCGATCGCCCAAACAACCACGGAAATCGAACGACTCAGACAGCAACAAGCCACCCAAACAGCGTTCGATGCCGATTTGGTGGATTCACTCACGGCAACTTTTGCCGATCTCAAATATTGGGAAAATTTGCCCAACTCCGACAAGCGCAAGGTGTATTTAGAGTTGGTGGAAAAGGTTATCGTTGCTAACGGGAAGATTTTGACCATTTTTTTGCGGGTCTGACTTGGAAATTTGAGAACTCGATGCCCTGGGGGAACTATCTTGTGAACAAAGTTCTCCCAGGCGTTTCTGAAATTCAACCTCACTTAATGGCATCAATTCCTTAATCTCAGGAGATGACAAGTCCTTAATTTGATGAAATCGTAGCGCGGTTCTCAAAAGGATTTGGGGTACTGTTTCTTGCTGCATCATATTTCTGTGGCGTTCTGATTCCAGGTTAATTGGTCGCCTGAGAATTTCTGTTAGCAGCGATCGCTTTTCTTTGTTCCGAAACTCACAATTTATTGTTTTCAGTACGGTTCAGAGGCGCTATGGACACTACACATTCGCAATTTTGAAGCGATCGCATGATTCATGCTTTGATTCAGAAACGCCCAAAATTTACAGGGGGAAGTACCAATAATTGAGGCGATCGCACGTAGTCTCATGGTCAGTATCCGCCAACTCCAAAGGGAATTGCAAGCCGAGAATACATCCTACCAGCAAATTCTGGATAAAACTCGCAAGGAACTAGCCCTACAGTATTTAAATAATCTGGAAATATCGATTCATGATGTTGCATTTCTCCTGGGTTTTTCCGAACCGAGTGCTTTCAAACGTTGGACAGGACAAACACCAAAAAATTATCGATCTTCATCACTTGCTTATGAAAATCCATCAGTTTTTTAAGTAATTATACGGAAGTGCTTTTGCGGATATTAGTTTTAAATAATGTGATTATCAATCACACGCTGTTTTTTGGTGTTAACCCTTGCAATCAGTCGATGCTAGCAATTATTGGTACTGGAAATTGAGAACAATAATTTTTGTAGTGTTAAGTGGGATGTTAATTTTTGCGGGGAAGGGTGCGTTAGCGAACCTTGCCGAAGGTATCGCTCAAGTTACCCCCGACAATATTACCCCAGATACCACTCTTGGTATTGAAAGCTCGCAAATCCAACCATTAAATCCTCAAGTTGACAAGATTGATGGTGGAGCGATTCGCGGTGTTAATCTTTTCCACAGTTTTACAGAATTTAATATTGGTGAAGGACGAGGAGCTTATTTTACCAATCCGGCTGGAATTGAGAATATTATTAACCGAGTCACGGGAAGAAATTCTTCGCAGATATTTGGAATCTTGGGTGTATCGGGAAACGCTAATTTGTTTTTGATTAATCCCAATGGAATTGTTTTTGGGGCAAATGCGAAGTTGGATGTTAATGGTTCGTTTGTAGCGAGTACAGCAAGTGGTATCATCTTTGCAGACGGAATCACATTTAGTGCTGTTAACCCGCAAGCACCACCTTTATTAACGATTAAAATTCCAATTGGCTTGCAATTTGAGGATATACCAGGAGCAATTAGTTTACAAAATGCTCGGTTGCAAATGCTACCAGGTAAAAATTTAGCTCTAGTGGGTGGCAATGTCAGCTTGGATGGTGCAACGATAATTGCATCTGGTGGTCGTGTAGAGTTGGGTGGATTACAGAAAGCTGGTATAGTAGCCATCGAACCTAATGGTAGTTTTCAATATCCTTTAGGTATACAACGGGGTGATGTTTCCCTGAATGATGGTTCTGAGGTGAATGTGCGAGCCACGAGAGGTGGAGATATTATTGTCAATACCAGAAATTTGAATATTTTGGGGGACAGTAGGTTTAGGGCAGGGATTGCATCTGGACTTGGCTCTGTTAATAGTAAAGCGGGAAATATTGATGTTGACGCAACAGGGGAAATAACTATAAGTGGTGGTGATAGTTTTATTTCCAATTCAGTAATGGCTAATGCCAGGGGGAAAGCTGGTGATATTAATATTCAAGCTGGTTCGTTGATTGTCGATCGAGGTGGTTCTGTATTTGCTGCGACTTACGGTGAAGGGGATGTGGGCAATGTGAATATCAATGTTAGCGATCGCATCTTGTTTGATGGAGTCTCGGATAGTGGTTTCAATAGTGGCGCTTTTAATCGTGTTGAAACTAATGGCACTGGGAAAGCGGGTAATCTCAATATTGTCGCAAAATCGCTTACCGTGACTAACGGTGCCCAATTAGAAGCTAGCACCTATGGGAAAGGAGATGCAGGTAATATTAACGTTCGTAGCGATACGGTGATATTTGATGGAGATGCTCCAGATTTAAGAAAAGTTCAAAGTTTTATCTTTTCCAGTGGTGCATACAGTCGAGCCGAGCCTGGTTCAGTAGGAAATTCTGGGAACATAAATATCGTTGCCACAACCCTCAAAGCTACTAATGGTGGACTAATTACCACTAGTACCGACGCGAAGGGAAATGCGGGAAATGTCAATATTAAGGCTCATGATATTGTCTTTGACGGTGAAGGTAAATATAACAGTACACCAGGATTTGGATTCTCTGCATCCAGTGGTGCGTATAGCAATGTTAGAAGAAGAGGACAAGGGAATAGTAAAGGTATTACAATCAACACAAATACTCTAACTTTGGGTAGGGGAGCAGTCGTTCATGTAACGACTCGCGGACAAGGAGATGGAGGAGATATTTTAATTAATGCGGTAGACACAGTGACTTTAGCTGGTTATGGCGTTCATGGATATTCAAGTGGACTCTATAGTAATACCGAACCAGCGTCAACTGGTAAAGGTGGAGTAATTACAGTTAATACCGGTAATCTCAAAATCCAAGATGGAGCAGTCATTAATGTCATCACGGAAAATGCCTATAACGGAGGCACTGTTAATGTTAATGCTGCTAATTTAGAAATAGCGACTGGAGGACAAATAGTTACCGCTACACGTAACCAAGGTAATGCTGGTGATATTAAACTTAACCTCTCAAATCAAGTTACTCTTTCGGGTAGTGACCCTATATTTAATCAGCGTGCGTTAGGAATTTTGAAACTTGGTGTAGATATTATTACAAATCAAGGTGCCGCTAGTGGACTACTCGCAAGCACAGATACGAAAGCAACAGGAAATGGAGGTAATATATATGTCACGACACCGAATTTATTTATAAAAGATAAGTCTTCGATTAGCGTTAGTAGTCAAGGTTCTGGTATTGCAGGTAATATTCAAGTTTCAGCCAATAATATTAGTCTGCAAAATGAAGGTGCGATCGCCGCAGAAACGCGATCTGCTAATGGGGGAAATATTCAATTACAGGTACAGGATTTACTTTTGATGCGTCAAAATAGTTTGATATCCACCACTGCGGGGACTGGACAGGCTCCTGGAAATGGTGGCAACATCAAAGTTGATGCGAGAAATGGCTTTATTGTTGCAGTCTCTCAAGAAAATAACGATATTATTGCTAATGCTTTTGAGGGCAAGGGTGGTTTTATTGATATTAATACTTTTGGAGTTTTTGGGTTTACCAAGAACGCACAACTCACTCCCAAAAGTGATATTACGGCATTTTCCCAAACGAATCCTTTGTTAAATGGTGTGATTGAAATTAATACACTAGAGATTGATCCAACTCAAGGATTGATGAATTTACCAAGCGTTCCCCGTAGCGTTGGAATTAGTGAAGGTTGTCAAGCAAGTTCAATAAATGGGGAAAATGTGCGATTTGTCAATAGAGGGCATGGAGGAGTTGTATCGCGTCCAGAAGAACCTCTGAATCCGGAAATATTTATTGCAGGTTGGGTTGATTTGGATGGAGAAAATAAGTTGAACTCGAATCTCCTAGATGAGAGTTTTATGCAAAGAGAACTTGCTGAGAGATTTATTTTTCCGGCAAGTTACCCTACGGAAACTCTAAAAGTAAGCGGAAGACGCAAAGACGTGGAGAGCAAAAATCAGAATTGTCAAGGGAGATAAGTTAAGAACAGTTAGTTTTCGGTGCCATTTTGCCAATTCCTAGAGCTTTTCTTACCGTTGTCAACTATTATACAAATGCTTAATTAATGCTTCAATCAGAAAGGGTATCTGCTGAATGAAAATCTTACACAGAGGAGGGAAAAAAAAGTTTATCAGATTTATCCTCATAGTCATACTGTTTGCATTTACGACATCCCAGGTATTTGCCCAAACACTTCCACGACGAAGCAATCAAGTTACATCAGATATTCAAAGTTTAGTAAATCAAGGACGTGAGGCATATAATTTAGGGCGTTATCAGGAAGCTGTTAATTTATTAGAGCAAGGTTTCAAGTTGACTGCCAACAATTATGACAAGCCCACTCAATCTGTGATTTTGAGTAATTTATCTTTAGCCTATCAGCAACTTGGTGATTGGGAAACAGCACAAAAGCAGATTGCAGCGAGTTTGAAACTTTTAGAAAACTCCCAATCTTCTAAAATATATGCCCAATCTTTAGATATTCAAAGTCGTCTCTGGTATATGCATGGGAAACCAGAAACTGCATTAAAAAGCCTACAACAATCCGCAGCCATCTATACAAATTTAGGAGATGAAGTCGGAAAAATTGCCAATACCATCAACCAAGTCCAAGTCCTACAAGCATTGGGATTGCAGCAACAAGCATATAAACAAATCGAACAAATTCAGCAAAAATTGTCGACAATTTCCGACTCAACCGTGAAAATTCAAGGATATTTGAGTTTGGGTAGTGTGCTGCGTGCAATTGGTGATTTGAAGCGATCGCACTCTGTCTTAAGTCAGAGTTTAGCATTGGCTGACAATTTACCACCATCAACTATTAATCATAATATCAAAAATGCCACACTGCTAAGTTTAGCCAATACCCTGGTGGTGAAAGGAAACTTAGAGCGCGATTCCCTGCGGGATAGCTCCGCTTACCGCATTAGTGAAAAGGAACGTGATTATGGTAACACTCCTTGGCAATGCCAACAACAACTTCCCAACACAGCATTAAAATCATACGGAGATGCAGCGATAAAATATCAGCAGGTATTAGCAGCTACACCATCGTCACCATCAACACATCTGCAAACACAGGTTAATTACTTGAGCTTATTGGTAAAAACTGGTGAATTTTCGACAGCGCAGGAATTCTGGCAGAAAATCAAACTTTCCGAATTGCCAAATAGTCGTCAGTCGGTATATGCACATATCAATATTGCCAAAAATCTAGCTTGTATTGCTCAAAATTTCCCAAATCAGCAGCAAGAAGAAAATTTTACCAACTCTATTGATAACTTACTCATATCAGCAATTGAAAATGCTAACCAACTCCACGATACCCGTGCTTTGGCTTACGCAATTGGGAATCGTGCTGGATTCTATGAATATTTAGCTACTCAACAGAGAAACTCCCCATATCTCCAAACCAGCCAAAAGCTGACACAAAAAGCATTACTCCTCACCCAAAGCATCACTGCACCAGACATTGCTTACCAATGGGAATGGCAAATGGGGAGAATTTTTGCAGCACAGGGAAACAACAAAGAAGCGGTGAAATATTATAAAGCTGCTGTAGAAAGCCTGAATATTGTCCGCAGTGATTTATTATCAATCAACTCAGATGTCCAATTTTCCTACCGTGATAACGTCGAACCCGTATATCGAGGGTTGGTTGATTTACTTTTACGTTTTCCAGCCCAAGCATCCAACGATAATCTTACCCAAGCAATAGAGAACATTGACGCACTCCAGCTTGCCGAATTGCAGAATTTTTTAAAATGTAATCTGGGGCAATTATTACCAATTTCGCGGAAAACAAACAATAATCCCAACAAAAATATAGATACCAACACCGCATTTATCTATCCCATCATCCTCGAAGATAGATTAGAAGTTATCTATAAATTGCCAGGAGAACGCTTAGAACACCATACCCAGCAAATCAAACGTAGAGAAGTTCAACAAACAATCCAACATCTGCGAAGCGCAATATTTAGCCGCAACGTCAGCAAAATTCGCGAAAAATCCCAGGAGCTATATAGTTGGTTAATCGCACCCCTAGAACCATATCTCCAACAACAAGCTGATATTAAAACTAATATTAAAAGCTTAGTATTTACCTTAGATGGCGAGTTACGTAACATCCCAATGGGATTATTATATGACAAAACCAAAAACGAATATTTAGTTCAGAAAGATTATGCGATCGCATTACTTCCCAACTCCCAATTATTTAACCTAAATCCTCAAACCACTGGGAAATTCAGAGTTTTAGCCGCAGGAATCAGCGAAAAACAAGAGAATATAGCTGAAACCACAGGCATTTTTAACCAACTCAACATCGACGAACTGCAACAAATTGCCAAACTAGTACCAAGTAAATTGCTAATAAACGAGCAATTCACCCAAGATAATCTATCTAAGCAAATGCGAACCGGAGAATTTTCGGTAGTTCACATTGCTACCCACGGAAACTTCAGTTCCAACCCCGAAGAAACATATCTACTTGCCTACAAACAACTAATTAAAGCCAGAGATTTAGATAACTTGCTGCGGAATAATCAAGTCAATTCCAACACTATTAAATTACTGGTACTGAGTGCCTGTAAAACAGCAGAAGGCGACAATCGCGCCGTCTTAGGCTTTGCGGGGTTGGCATTACGAGCAGGTGCTAACAGTACCTTGTCAACATTGTGGCAAGTAAACGACGATTCAGCCTCTAAGCTCATGGTGCAATTTTATACTGAGTTGAAGAAAAGCGGAGTTAGTAAAGCTGAAGCATTACATCGCGCCCAAAAGGCACTGATGGCGCAACCAGAATATCAAAACCCATATTTTTGGGCAGCTTATACATTAGTCGGGAATTGGTTTTGAGTCATAAATTATGGTTCTATAGAATTAGGATTTAACTCACTAAAATTATTAATTTTCACCTCCCCATCCGCTGCACTTAAAGATATTAATAGACTGGCATTAAATATCAACATTAGGAATACATTGGGAACACTTTAAGTGAAATATGAGGGTAGTGAAAGTCAGACTTAAAAAAAAGGCTATAAATTCATAGATATCTACTCAAATATGAATGTGAATTTAAACTTATAAAGCATCAATTCATCTTTAAAAACTCTTCATTGGAATTCACATTTTTTCAATTGCAAAATTTGTAAAAATCAATTAACTTTGACTTATCGGGCAACAATGAATCTTCTCGAAATTTGAAAACAATTTGCCTGAATTTATCTGGACTTAAAATCACTTATCAAAGAGTTTGATCTATCTACTATGCCTATAAACTGCAATCATCAAACCAAGTCAAAGCAATTAATAAATTCACTTTTTTTCATACTACCTTTAGCATTTATATTAGCTGGACAAAAAGCTTCTTTTGCTGCTGATTGGATGTATGCTCGTGATGCTGTAGGCGATTATCTGAGTTCGAGTACTGCTCGTGATTATGACATTTTCGGAATTGGGATTAAAGATGATGGTGATAATGTATTTGTTGGTATCAACTCCAATATGAGTCGAGATGGTTACAATGTTTCCCAAAGAATCTGTAGTGGAGGGCAATGTTATAACATATCAAATGGTAATATCGGTTGGGGTGACTTATTCTTCGACTTTTCTGGTAATCGTGAATTTGGTACTTCTAACGATAATCGGCAGCTATTTGGTGTGAGATTTGCACCTGGAAATGATTCCAAAGTTGGACTTGGTATTTACAACAATGTGTATGGTGTTGGAGTTCAGGGTCAAAACGCAGGTTATCTGAATTTTGGTCGTCACTACAATTCCCTACCAACTCAACAGCAAAAGCAAACAACTAATGTTGGAGATTTAGCTTGGAATGACTCCTACTGGGGTAGTCGCTACACATATTCTGGGAATAGAGAAGCAGTCCCTAATGTTATTGCTTTAGGCGATCGCATTGGTGATGTTGAGCTTTTAGATAGCAACTCGCTATATGCAGCAGGGTTTGGTCAAGGTCTGTTCCAAGGTTCTCAGCTATTTGGCTTTAAGTTCTCTCGATCTCTTTTGCCAAGCGGTAATTTTATAGCTAGCTTATTTGAAGAGTGTTTAAATGATGCGATCGCGCTACGAGGTCGCTTTGATGTTCCTATACCTAAAATTGTGACACCTCCACAGCCTCCAGTCACATTACCACCAATTGAATCTGTACCTGAACCATCTGCGATCGCTGGTTTGATAATGGTTGCATTGCTTGGAGGAAAGCGAGTTTTGCGATTAAAACGTATTTAATTATAAGTAACTCAATTCAGCCAAATTTATAGTAGGGTAGACATAATATCTACCCTACTATTTCAATTTTAATTAGATAATCCTACTCTTGATGTGGAGCGTTCACACTACCGACTAAGTGGTTGTTGAAAATTAATTACACATGACCATTATGGGCAGAGTTTAGCATTTGCAATGATTTGAAATTTTCAGAATGTAACATTAAAACAATTCGCAATTCGCAGTACCCTGCGAGTGATCATGCTACGCAATTATGTTTTGTAACGGGGATTTAACCCCGACACAAAACACGCTGAAACGATAGTTGCAGGGGAATTAGACCTCCCAATGAAAGTTAAAAATTATTGTTTTCAAAATTCGGTTTGTAAAGATTGCTCTTGAGATTTTACACCTTCCTCATATCCACCTGCATAGGTAATTACGCAGACAGTTCTGTATACCGAATGGTCGCCGATCGCAACTCCTGCAATCTTAAAATCAGGATTGAACATAGTTTTTCTGTGACCGCGATGAGGTACACCATCATCAATTATCAGTTGCATGACGATACTGTCTGCCGTGGTGTAACCATAGGCTATATTTTCTCCTGCGATCGCTCTCCACTTTCCATAGCGTCCAATGCGAATAAAAGGGTCACTTTTATCGCTTCCATAATGACCGAATAAGCCGTTTTCACCTTGGTCTTTTGCATGGTCTCTCGCTCCTAAAGACATTCCTTGTGAAGGAGAAAGTTCACTAACTGGAGCTTGTTGTTTCAAAAATTCAATCGCTTCGTTAACAACAGCGATACCTTCTTTTGTTATCATGACTTGACGTTTGCCAACTCGAACCCTATTTCCTTGGAAGCGTGTTTTATACTCTTCCATGAGTGGAATATAGGAGTTCGGGTTTCTTCTCACTTTATTCATTTCTACAATTACCTCTTTTTCCAATTGGGATAGGTAATTGGCATGGGACAAAGCTAATAATTCGGAGTTATTATCTGTTGTTGCAACTGGATTAACTTCAGCATTCGGTTCAGCTAGAGACTGAGCATTTGCGTATTTTAATTGTAGATGATTACAGAAAGAGATCGTGATGATGGATGCTAAAGCAACAGGAAAAAAATTAAATTTATGCATCTTATAAAAAGTAAAAAGGTTTTAAATTATTTTCGACAGTAAATCTGGTCAAGAGTCTGGGTGGAGATACAATATATGCATCTCCACGGAGTTCGAGCTATTTGATTTTTGGAGATTACAGGTAGGTTAAATTATTGGCTCGATCAATAAATAGCGATCGCACATCTCCCATAAATTTGGCAATGAGCAAATAGCAAATTATTATCTTGGACTGCCAAAAACTTGTACCCAAACATGCCCGTATTTATACGATGAATTTTTAACGTAACCGAAGCCTATTTCCGTATAATTAGCACTGAGAATATTTTCTCGATGTCCAGAGCTATTCATCCATTGACGGATAGTTTCCTCCGGTGTAGTGTTTCCTGCTGCAATATTTTCTCCTATATAGCTAGAGGAATAACCACGTTTTTTTGCTCTTTGTGCTGGTTGAGAACCGTTAGAACCTGCGTGGTCGAAAAAATTGTTTCTAACCATATCTTCTGCATGATCTTGTGCTGCTTGACCTAATGTAGAAGAGAATCTCAAAGGAGGTAATCCTGCTTTCTGTCGTTCGGCATTTGTTAGTTCGAGTAGTGCGGAATTATATTCACTTTGGTTTTGGGTAGTAGGTTGTTTCTGTTGAATAGATGGAGGTTTTGGTTTACGTCTTCTGCGAAAAAAGAATGCTTGAGCATCTTGAGTCAGAGGACTAAAAAAGCTAATCGCATGAATAGCAGTACCGACAGACGAGATTATAATTACAGTAGTCAGTACGGAAACAATTTTTTTTGAGTTCATATTTTCAATTTTTATGTGCTAACAATTTTTTCGAGGTGAGAATTTTTATGCATATTTATTTATCATTGTTAAATCATCAAAATATTTAAAGTTAAGATTAATTATTTTAGTTGTAGGAGGATGTTATTTATAATTTATATATTGGAATTATCTGTTTTTTTTATAACTTAATTGATGAATTAAGGTGTTTGGGTTAGGCGCGATCGCATCTAACCCAGGATTGCTAAAATATTGATATTGATTTTCCCGAAATTAAGAAGCATTCAAAAATGCAACTTGTCCCATACGTTGTCCAGAGACTGGCTTTTTATACAATGCACTCTGTGGTAACACCCGACGAACTTCTTCGATAGTTGTTAAACCTGCAATGACTTTATTAATTGCAGCAACACGGAAAGATTCAAAACGATTCTCGTTGAGATGATGATGTAGTTGTGTCATCGTACCTTCGTAAATAATTTGCCGTACTGTCTCATCAACATTCAGCAACTCAATTACTGCTTCCCGTCCTAAATATCCAGAATTAAAGCACTTTGGACAACCCTTACCTCGTCTCCATTGCTGTGGTTGTGCTTCATCCCAATCTAAACCCAGCACTTTTAAATCAGCTTCTGTGGGTGTATAAGGTTCCGCACAGTGGGGACAAACTCGACGCACTAAGCGTTGTGCAACCACACCCAACAGAGCATCACTAACTAAACCAGGATCGGGACCAATATCTTTCAGACGAGGAATTGCACCCACCGCATCGTTAGTATGTAGCGTCGTTAGTACCAAATGACCTGTAAGTGCAGCACGGACTGCTGTTTCTGCCGTTTCCGCATCCCGAATTTCTCCCAACATGATCACGTCTGGGTCTTGTCGTAAGATAGCACGTAAACCTGCCGCAAAAGTCATTCCCGCTGCATCGCAGACTTGAGTTTGGGTAATACCAGGAAGAACATATTCAACTGGGTCTTCCACCGTCACGATATTAACAGAATCGGTAGCGATCGCTTGCAAGCTTGTGTATAAAGTGCTAGTTTTTCCCGAGCCTGTGGGACCTGTTAGAATAATCATCCCTTGAGGTTGGTGTAACCAGCTTTCGTAGATTGGACGAGTATGGGTAGTAAATCCTAAATCATCAATAGTTTGAAAAGTATTTTGCTGTCTTAGCAATCGCAATACAGCTTTTTCTGCGGGTTCACCTTTTTTGTCGCTGACACAAGGTAAAGTGCTGACACGTAGGTCTAAAGCCTGTTCCTGCTGCTGTTGAGTTGTATATTTCTCACCGATTCTACCATCTTGGGGTCGTCTACTATCACCAATATCCATTTCGCACATAACTTTCAGCGAGACAATGACTTTACGGCTGACATCTAATGGTAGGGTAGTTACATGACGCAATATTCCATCAATACGATAGCGAATTCGCAACCCTTCGGTTGTTGGTTCGAGGTGAATATCGCTAGCGCGATTGCGTAAAGCAGATGAAATAATCGTTTTTATCCGCTCAATTTGGTCGTCAGTTCGGGAAAGATAAAGTTCAGCAATTTCTGTGATGTTTTCTTGTTCAACTTCTCCAGTCAGGGGATTTATATTATTGTCGCCATTAATGCAGTTGCGATCTAAATTTTGTAATCTGTACCAATCGCTATAGCTTTTTTCACTGATGGGGACAATTTTAATGTTAGTGCCAAGACGTTGACACAATATTTGGTAAGTTTCTTTGGTGATTTTTACCGGACATCCCAAGTAATAGCAATTTTGCCACAGTAGAAGAGGGATAATCGGAGGAAAAGAAGAGGGGTTTTTAAGGGAGCGAAAAAAACGTGAGGAAACATCAGCATCGAGTAATTCTAGATTAATAGTTCCTGATTTTATATCTATTAATGTTTGTAGTGCTGATTCGATATTAAGTTCTTTTTGTTTAAGTTTTTCGATGATTGATGCGGGCATAAGTTAGTTTTTAAAAAGAATAAAAAACGGTATTGTAGTTGTTCAAAATTATCAAAAATAAACTCAGATTGACTGAATAATGTCATCTGAGTCCTGAGAGTCATTCTCCAGTGAGAAATTTAGACAATTGTCAATTTTAATTTTGTGCTGTCATAGAGCGAGGTATAAAAGTAGGAGAGATAGTATAGCCACCAATATTTAAGTTCTGACTGGGAAGTCCAAAATGCAAATGTGGACCATAAGATTTAGCACAACTATTCCGAGGTTTGTCACCAGCCACAACCCCCATCTGCTCACCTTTACGGTAGGTTCTACCATTCCAAATATTGGCTGTAGTGACATGAATCATACTATAACGTTGACCATTAGAAGCTTGTAGCAAAATCGCACGATGATTATTGCCTGCGTTACACTGACGTACAACAGTAGAATCGATTGGAGCAACGACAGGAGTACCAGGAGGAAGTCCGATGTCAATTGAACTCATTCCATAACCATCGCGATGCCAGCCTTGAGTAGTAGTGCCTGTGCGTCCTGCAAGCCAAGGTAGTCTCCAAGCTGATGAGGGAATAATAGAACTACTCTTCCAACGCTGGTTGGCATTATTGCGATCGCAATCCCACAGATGCACTCTTCCTTGATTATCCCTTGTGGGAGTATCTACACATCGATTTGTACCTACTCGTTGAATTAAGCTAAAGCCATCACCAACAGAAATCAGATTCCAATTTTGATCTAAATCAGCAGGATTACAGGGCCATACATTTATCTCTGAACCATTGCCAGTACGATAAGCATTTAAACAATTACCAGTAGAACGATGCTTTAGCATAACTCCACCACGACTACCAGGTAATATCTGAAACTGCTGATCAGAATCGTTGTTATTCAGCCGATAAATTGACATTCTGGGTTGACCATCAATACGTCGAAATTGGTTATTTGTATTTAACCCCATTCCTTCACGAACAGAGAAAGTTTGCCAATTTTGGGCTGATGCTGGTAATGCAGAAACAAAAATAGAAGTAGATGCAGCAGCCATTAAACCGATAAATGTGCAGATTTTATTCAACATGTTTTGGTAATTTCTTGGGTTTTTATGTTCAATACTTTTGACAAATTTAGTTTTAGCAGAGGTAGTTTGATGATTGTTGTTAGACATGATATTTGAATTATGAAAAAGTTGTACTATGGGTGATTTAAGCTGCGATCGCTATATTGGTATTGAGGCTTTAGAGAAGTAGAAGGTTTTTGGGGTGAATAAACGTGTGCCCCAACTTTTTTTGCATTTTTGATGGACAAACAAATTACATTGCCATGTTTATTTCTACATAAGTTATTTCCTGACATATAAGGCTTTTCCCATGTTTTCCAACTCAAGAATGGAGAATTATTTAGCAATTTTAAATTCCGTTCTTCAGGGGTATCATAGCCACCAGCATATACTTTATCTGTGACGATAAATATATTAGGTAACATGATCAAACTCGATGCCATAATCAACTTAGTAAGTTTAATCAGTAGCTGATTTGGTTTCATAGTTGCTAATTACCGGCTATAAATCAACTTTCTTAAGGTTCATGGTTTCAAATTATGCACTCCAAAGCCTCTCTTCAATTTGAAGATTTACTTTGTGCTTAATCTTATTTATATATCACTAGCAAAAAACTAATTATTTAAAGTTGAGATGAATTATTTGATTTGTTTATGGAATTCTCCAAAATCCTGTATATATATCGATTTAAGACTAATATATATAGTGTTTTAGCCATAATAAAATTTGAATTTAATATAAAGATGCTTATACGTAATATCACGCTATCTTTAGTTTTTTATTGATTTTAATACAAAGAATAAAAATATAGGGACATGATACACATATCCCTAAAGTCAAAGATTATATCTAATGATTTAAAAATGCAATATATTACTATTTTTAAATTAATTGATATCCAATTTTTTCAAAAGTTTCTCTTAACAAAGGTAAACAACGACGCGACCAGCGCGTAACAATAGTCTGATAAGGAGTATTTAATTCTTGAGATATTGTTTTTAAACTATCAGGATTATTTTTTAACAGTAATCTTTTACTCAAATACTGACAGTTGCATTGAGTATTTCCTTTAATATGGCTATTCTGTAAGATATTATCAGGGTCTCTTTCAATATATAATCTGATTTCATCAGCTATTTTCTTATAATATTTTTGTCTTTCTTTTTCAATTTCTGCATCCAACCCGCTAAGAGTAGGAGCCACTAATTTCGACTCCAATGTGTTGCTCAATTGATTCCCAGAATCATCTTGATTGAAAGCATCTAAACTAAGAATTTTTGTATCTTTATCCAAATACAAATCTTGAATTCTTCGCCGCAGATAACCATTTATCCAATTAACCAAAGCATCTTCAAGTATAATGTCTTGAATCGATGATTTACCTACATCGAAATTATCAATATTCCGACAAACCCATTGCCAAGTATTGCTCAAGGCAATTGGATAATCTGGATGAGAAGATTTAGCAATACCAGGTAATTTTTGAAGATTAACTAACAAACGATGTAAAGCTTTCCTCCTTTCTAAACTGTCAGGTGGTGCTTGCATCGCTGCCAAAAGCAAAATATTTAGATGTTTCTCGCACATATTTAAACAGGTAGATGGTTAAACTAGAGGTTTTTTATATCAAATTCTGTGTATAGACGCACAAAAATAATCTCGTAGAGAAATTACATCTAAAGTCTCACGATTGAAAATCAAGCGCATCTTCATGTCGAAGCGGTATTGATTGCCTGCTTTCACAGGTTGTAGTACCTTCTAGTAATTAATTGGGAACCATTTAGTCTAAATATGAGGGTTAGTGTATTCAACCTGTATTTTTATTTCACTTACTTTTCAAGGTACTGCATTCCCTACAAATTCCTCTTGTGCAACCGACTCTTTTCCCAAAACCTTCAGCAAGTTATTCCAAGCTGCTTGAATTTCCGGGTTATCTGGGTACTGAAAACGTTGTTGTGCTGAAAGTGCGATTCCTGCGGATAGCTTTGCAACTTTGCGATCTAAAAATAAATTGATGGATTCTTTCTGTCCTTTGGATACGCTTGCGCGAACAAATCTTCCCATACCTGCACCTAGTTATATAATAGAACATAGCTCGCCATTATCTGAGCAAGTTCCTATACCCTTAACTTCCTACAGCTTCCTGTATTATTGAGTTGGAAAATACAAGTTATGAATACCGAGCTAGCTTTATTCCAAGTGGTTGTTAATTTGCCTGAATCCCTCAAGAGAGAACTATTACATTATGCAGAATATTTACGAGAAAAATATCCAAATAATCAACAATCTCAAGAAAAGATCGAATCTGAGAGGGGTTATGGTAGTTGGGCAGGTAAAATAATTATTTCAGATGATTTTGATGAACCATTAGAAGATTTTGCGGAATATATGTAGTATGAAGTTTTTGTTAGATACCCATGCTTTTCTTTGGTATTTATTAGGCGATCGCAATCTATCGCTCAAATCCAAGGGTATTATTGATACTAGAGAAAACCTGTATTTTAGTATCGTTAGTCTTTGGGAAATTGCCATTAAAATTAATATAGGTAAGTTACAAATTTATCGACCGATTGAAGATTTATTTAAAGAACTACAATATAGCAATATTCAAATTTTACCTATTCTTACTCAAGATATTGAGTTATCTTCAACACTCAATTTTCCTTCAAATCATCGTGATCCCTTTGATAGAATGTTAATTGTTCAAGCCATAAATCTTTCCCTTGTTGTGATTAGCAAAGATGTGAAGTTTGATGATTATCCCATTCAAAGGTTATGGGATTGAGGTTTTCAAGGTACTGCACTCCCGACAAATTCCTCTTGTGCAACCGACTCTTTACCCAAAACCTTCAGTAAGTTGTTCCAAGCTGCTTGAATTTCCGGGTTATCTGGGTACTGAAAACGCTGTTGCGCTAAAAGTGCGATCGCATCATACCAAAGATGATGTTTTGTATAAAAATCTAGCTTTTGTGATTTGTGTTTCTGGGGATAATCATCAAGCATTTTGCGATGTATCCAACCATCGACAACGGCATCCGGTTCATTGCTACGACTAGCACGACAATTCACCATCAAGTACCAGCGATAAGTTTGATTGGGTTGGAGGGAATTTGCTGGTAAGCTAAGTTGAATTAGTCCTGGTTTTGCTGCTAATTTAATTTCTGTTTGGTAAATTGTCGTACTTTCTCGTCCATCAAGTAATAAAAATTCTGCGTGTTTGATATCCTCTTGGGTATATGGTACGTAAAACCAAAAACTAGGATTCGCAGATATGGTAAAGTCACTACCATTGTTGGCATTGAGGGCTGTGAGGGGCTGGGCAGTTTGTTTGCAAGTCATTTCTGGACGGGTGGTTCCGGGTGTGGAATTCCCCTTTGGTGTACCTGTGGAGGGTGCTGGTGGTGGTTTTGATGCTGGTTTTGATGGTGGTGATGCTGCTTGTCCAAGCAACTGCGCTGTCAATATTAATACAGCAGGGCAGATAAACTTGAAGAATCTTTGAGTTTTCATGCTTGATTTTAGATTTAGAGATGATTATGAAGTTTTGCGAATTGCTAACGCTAAATAATTAACACCCCAAGCAGCAACTATTATGAGGATTGCAGGAAAAATTGGTATCCATCCACCAAAACTAAATATAATCCAGCAGCTTCCGTATAAAATAGTACCGCAGATACAAAGTGCCAAGCTCTGATGTAGTGGGTTTTTGATGAGCCAAATTATTGTAGTTGCGCTAAAACCCCAGGAAAATATCCACAGAATTTCCCCCCATTCTGGCAACCACCACAACATCACGCGGTTATCTTCGACGGCGCTGAGGATTTGGCTGGTGACATGAGCATGGATATGGAGCGATCGCATTTCGCCGTAAGGTGTTTGCTGAGTATCTTTTATACTGGAAGCAACAACGCCGATGAGAATTACCCTGTCTTTAATCCAATTAGGGTCAAAAGTCTCTTTATTTTCGTTCAAAATATCTCTGAGAGTGACTTGTTGAGCTATTTTTTCTGGCTGTCGAATGTGACGATATTTAATCAGGATTTGATTCCCCGCAGCATCTAAGTTTTGATAACTTCCGCTCTGATTTTGCAATCGTTTGGTAATTAAAGAACCAAATTTCCAGTCGTTTTTGATAACGGAGACGGGAATTTTTCTATATTTAAAGTAATTATATGTTAACTGCCATGCTAAAGAATATTGAGTATTACAGGAAGATGGTTGAGATATAGGATTTTCACTACGAGATAGTAAATAGCGTCTGATTGTTTTATCTTGGCTGTGAGTTTGCAGACTATCATCATATAAATCGACAAATCCAACTTGATTTTCTTTGCTTTTTGGTGGGGGTGCAATACTTTGTTCGCTACTATTATTAAATGCACAAATAGTAGTTAATTGGGAATTAGTCTGGAAATTATTTACCAGAGATTGATGTCCGATGATATCATGATTGGGAACAGGTAAATCACGGACAATATTTAAGCCGATCGCAGAGGAATGATACTTTTTTAATTTATCTAAAAGTTTTGATAATACTGCATCAGGTAAGGGATAGCCATAGGTACGAATATCTTTTTCATCTATACCAACAATTAACAAACGTTTGTCTGGTTCTTCTAAAGGATACATTTGCATAAAATGATCAAATACCTGCAATTCCCATTTCTGAAATATGCCGAAACTGCGAGTTCCTATTAATAGAGTGGTAAGTGTGATGCTGAGAGCAAAGACTGATTTTAAATTTAGTTTTAATTTACGTTTGGGAAATAGAAAAGATTGATTTTTCTCTTTATCTTTACCAGATAAGTTTTCCCATGTGGGTGATATTGCACCTGGGTTTTGATAGATTACTGGCAACCAACTAGCTCCCGGAAATTCACTTTCTAACCCTTGTAATTTTTCTCGTGCCTGTCGCACTGATAAATAAAATGATTGACCAAATGCAAAGTTTTTGAGGAAGTTTTTTAAAAATTCTTGAGCGACTTTATCTGGCACGGGTTCTCGCATCACAATTACTTGAGGGATATGTATATCATCTAGTTTTTGTGCTAAACCTAAGCCATTACATGAATTGAAAATTGCTATTTGCAAGCCATTGTCTACAGCTTTTTTGAGGGAATTTTTTAACTGAGGTATAGTGAGGCTAAAATTTTTATTTATGCAAATATAAGCAGTTTCAGTATCACTTTCAATTTTACTATTACTATGCCCAGCGAAGAAAAGAATATCCCATCCCCGTTCATCCCAAAGAAGTTCATCTAATTGCTGACGGGTTGGTTCAACTAGAAAGACTGTCCTACTATTTGGTAGGTTTTCTAATATTTTCCTATCAGTATTAATATCAATTCCTGTACTATCACCTAATATGGCTAAAATTTTAATTGTATTTTGGTAATTATAAGTCTTTTTAAGGGGTTTAAATTCAATCGCACTTAAAGCTAATTCTGCCTGAGAATAATCTTGAAAAAAGCTCCAAACATGCCAGGGTAACTTCCTTATTTGCTTATCTTCAGCTTGGAGAATAAATTGAATTGATTCATCAGCAACTAATTCCATTCTTAGTTGTCGCTCAATATTACGAAACCCCTCAGCATCAAGCCAAATGTTAATCTGCTTTTGTAGTTGACTACTAATCTCTGAGAATTCTACATCTGAAAAATGTGTGACATCAGCATCATCAATTTTGATGCCAATTTCATCTGATGATGAGTGACGCAAGCCAATATTAATTGTGCGTGCTTCATAAAATAATTGATATAGTAATTGCCAACGATAGTAAAGTTCAGAAATGCTCGAATTTGCAGGTAAACTACCTTGGAATTGCCACCATCTTTGACAGAGTTTATCTTGAATTTGCAGCGTCACAAAAGGAAACCCAGAATTCAAGTCACCTTTGCCCAAATTTAAGATAACTAGCTTACTCATAAGTTTATATTTTAGTTGATATTCTCAATGGGTTCGATTGTGAATGCTTCAGTCAAACTAAATTCCTGGAAAATAACCCGAATTTTAAATGATTTACCTCTTTTACAAGTAAATCTCTTAAGTTGAATAAAGTTATCTTGCGTGCGTGATGTGAATTCTTGAAGTGTTACGCCTGTTGTTGAGAGTAGTGCAAGTTTGGCATTTTCTGGAAGATATGTGTTTCCACTAGCGGGATGTAATTGGACACGGATAGCAATTTCTGTGTCTGTTTCCGGTGTTAAACCAACAAGTAATGCCAGGGTTTGATTACTCAATTCCATACCTAAATCAATTAATTTAATTCCGGCAATTGATAATTCATTACTCACCGCAAGTTGATGATGTCGAAAGTTAAATGCAAGACTTTCTGAACTCGCGTTGAGGATTGATTCAAGAGATTGCCAGCCGCGATCGCAAATATTATCAAACCATTTATTTAATTTGTTAGTATTCTCAATACTATCGATTTTTTCTAATTTATTAATATCAATAATGCCAAAATTTCGTTGCTGATAAAGTCTTTGTCGCCATTCATGATTACTGATTAATGCAGCCCATTGGGCAAATGGGATATCAATTTGCAATCGAGGTGAATAAATTGAATTGTTACTTAATAATTCTAATAATTTGTTTGCTTCTTGGTGTGTTAAGACTGGCAATTCAGAAACTTCTTTATGTATTTTTGAACCTAATATTACCTGCATTAACCTCATATTTTCACTTAATTGCTCTGCTGGTAATACGTAAGTGCGATCGCATTGATTATAGTGTGCCAAGCTCTTCAGTTGTTGATGTGTCGTGAAACCACACAAACTTAAAGCACAAACATCTGTATCTACATCCAAATCTACTTTTACAGCGATGTAATAATCTCCTGTCCAGTTGGGTATGTCAACCCATTCTTGGGGTACAGATATTGTTTCTCTTGTTTCTAAATCTCCCCTTTCTATAGGGATAATTACTAGTCGCTGATTCCCAATTTTAATTGCACTACCATTCACTAATTCCCAAATACTAAGCAAGTCATCTTCACTGATAAAAAAATCAATAGAGAGTGAAAATTCTTCCCCTAAGTAATCGGTTAGCCAGTCAGAAAAAGCGTGAAGCGAAATATAATTTAGGTATGCATTATAACGAGCAATACCATTAGAATATGCCTGTGACTTTTCCCAAAGTTGTTGCTGTTTTAGTGTGGAAATATATAATTTCGATTCATTCCTAAAATTTAACTCCAATTTATTCGGGTTGCACATCGAAATCACCTCCTTTTTTGATGTTTTTCAAATAGATAATTTCAACTAATAAGCTTTGAGGGTGTTAATAGTCCTTGCGGCTGACTTTGCTTCCATAGACAACTTTGTCTTACGAAAACCCTGAAAATAGTCAGTTATGCTATTGCTCATACGATTACTGCTTTGGTAGGTAAAGTTATAGTTGGGAAGTATGTCATGCAATTATGCTACCAATAGAAACCTCTGACTTGATGAAATTACTTACTATCATATAGTAAATGTATTTCCGGATATCCAAAATCTTATTTAACAAATTGTTTCTAATATGTTTTGCTTTTGGTTGGGCTTGGAAATATGATGCTTACACATTTTACGTAACCATATATTGAGATACTTTTTCAGCATTACATCAATTTCCTGAATTAATGCAGTTTCTAACTGGTATTGAGTTTTCTGTAAATATTCAGTGACTTCATCAAGAGTAATACCCAAGCGATCGCAAATTATATTTACATCCAATTTTTGACCATAGTACATATGTAACAAGTCTTTGACTTTTACATCTAACTTTTTAATGGTTGCAACCAAAACAACATGGATTAAATCAGTATACTTAGGAGTTTCGTAACTAGACTCCAGCCATGTTTTAACGTATGATGTCACCCATTGGGGCGGACTTTTTAAAGTATATAAAGTATTGACTAATCTTTTTTCAATAGTTTGCAAACGTCGTGCGATCGCACTTTGAGTAACTGCAAATTTAGCAGCAATTTCTTTTTGATTCCACCCCAACCCATAATAAAGGTACAATAATTCTTGTTGATCGGGATTAAGTGCGAGTAGCTCAGTTATTAATACAGTTTCGGTCTGCTTGCATATATTTCCTGGTTCCAGTGACGAATCTTCAAATTCCAGATGGCGACTTGGATGAGAAACACCAACAAATTCAATTTCACGTCCACTAGCACTCAATACTTCTAGGGAAATACTGGGATTAATCGAGTTAGGATACTTTTGCAAAGCCGCAATGCAGATTTCCATCCAAGCTTGTAATTCTTCCCCTGTCACCTTTTTCCCAGCAGCAACTTGGTGAGGTGCGATCGCCAAATTCTTTTCCCCATTATAACACCGTGCAGCTTCTTGAAAGTCATTGCTATCTGGTTCAACCCAACGTTGTCCACTTCTATTTGCCGGATTTTGGATTTTATTAATTTGATAAACCTGCTTAAAATACTTGCGGGCAAACAAAAATCTGGAAATCTCCGGCTCAAATATTCCATATCTAATTAGAGCTTCGCTAAGTTCCTTGCTGCTCTTTTTAGACAATAACCGCCATTTCGAGAACTTGGCAACAACACCTTCATCTTTAATCGTTTTGCGTAAAACTTCAGTCATGTAAGTATGAAGTGACGAAGCCCTAGTATCATACTTAGCCAAAATCTTCTGAAATTTTTCAGTATTGTAAATTAGACATCGGGCAAGAAAAATATATTCTTCCCAACAGTGATATTTACTATCCTTCCACACTTGCGAAGCGGCACGATAACAGCTTTCCTCACAATACAAGGTCAAATGTTCCCATGCTTTTTTAACTCGGTTTTCAGGCTCCCAAGCTTGCTTGGCAGGAAAATCATTTAGTGCCATATCTATCCAAAACTGCACCATCTCGTGTTCACAAAGTGACTCCTTCCGAGCATCGCTGCCTTGATTCAATAATCTTGAAAAATAATCATGTTTAATTTGATACAGTTTAATATTACGTTGTAAATGCAATTCTGGCTTCCATTGGATTACTGCACGACTAACTTTTTGATCTACAACCATGTACAGATAAAATCTCTGAACGAAGTAATCAGGATTTGGTAGTGTCGGTATCTGATTTAGCATTTTGACTGATAAGCGATTACTTTCAATAAATATATTATGGAATTATACTTACTTGAAAGTATAAAAAAGATAAGTTTGCTGCTATGATCTAGGACACTGTCAATTTACATAAAATTGAGTAATAAATTTTCACATCATGACTTTGCTGTCCTGATAGCCTCAGAATAATGAAGTATTATTAATTTTTATTAATTTATTGAAGATATTAGGTCAAGTTTGGTCTTTTATGTGTGTTTACTTAATAAAAACGGATTGAGTCTGCTTTAGGGTCACAACCTACAATCATAATGCGTTGACCCATCTCAGCCATTGCAGCTAGGGTGTTTTGCGAGGTTGTAGATTTACCGATACCGCCTTTTCCGTAAAATGCTATCTGTCTAATTCTTTCGTCGGACATGATGACCTATTCTCCTGCAATTGGTTGATTTGGTGGGTCTGTTTGTTTAAAGATTGCGATCGCATCTGTAGGTGATGAGTACAATCGCATTTTACGGACGCTTCGGATGCGTCTTCGCACGATGAACGTTGCCTTTTACGGTGGCGGACGCTCAACCGCAATCAAATTAGTTGTGTTTTGCATTGTTTTAGAGGAGTGCTAACTAATAATTTTTGTAGGCGTTGCGCCTGCTTCGAGAATGTGCTGAGTAATTAATTTTTAATTATTTCCGAACTGGAGAGCCGACTGATTCAACTACAATGTTGGGGCTAACTCGTTCGCGCAATCGAGCTTCAATGGCTATTTTGAGTGTGGCTGTGCTGCTGGAGCAGGAACCACAGGCACCTTGGAGGATAACTTTGATAATGTCACCGTCTACATCGTAGAGTTCGACATCCCCCCCGTCAGCGATGAGTACGGGGCGAACTTCTTCATCAAGGACTTTTTGAATAAGTGCAATTTTTTGAACGTTGGTGAGGGGGCGTGGAGCTATTGACTCACCCGTCGTATTGATGGAATTACTCGTATTATTTACCGTCTTTGCCGTTGCGGCTTCTTTCTGAACTGATTCAATAATATCATCAATTGTTGCTAAACAGGAACCGCATCCGCCACCAGCTTTGACATAATTTGTTACATCTTCAGCAGTAGTTAGTTGATTTTCTAAAACGACACGGCGAATTTTGTTTTCGGTGATACCGAAGCAACTACAAATCAATGCACCTTCATCGTCATCTTCATGAGCATCCAATTCGATGCCACGATAGTTATAGATAGCGGCTTCGAGTGCTTCCTGTCCCATGACTGAGCAGTGCATTTTTGCTTCCGGTAAACCGCCCAAGTAATCAGCAATTTCTTTATTAGTTACTTTGAGAGCGTCATCGAGAGTTAAACCTTTAACCAATTCGACTAAGGCTTCAGAAGATGCGATCGCACTAGTACAGCCAAAGGTTTGGAAGCGTGCATCAAGAATTTTATCTTGTTCAACTTCTATTTTTAGGTGCAATCTTAAGGCATCACCACAGGCAATACTACCGACTTCACCAGTGGCAATTTTCACGCCTGCTTCGCCTGTATCTTCGAGAGTACCCTGATTTTTAGGGTTATAGAACAAATCTAATACTTTATCTGTATATTCCCACATATGCCCTTGTACAGTTAGGAGTGATGAGTTAGGAGTAAAAAAGAGGTTGAGTTGAATTTGGTAAATTTCCAGAAATAAGTGTGAGATTTGTTTAATAAATCCAAATACTCAGCACTTATGACTGTCTACTTACTTAATTGCTAAAGTTTGCTCATGTTCTTGCAACCAAGCGGCTTTGTCGTCGGTGAATGGCGACAGGGCACGCAAGCGATCGATAATACCGGGCATGACTGCAATCACTGCATCTATCTCGTCTTCCGTGGTATAGCGACACAAGCTGAAACGAATCGAACCATGTAAGATTGTGTAGGGTAATCCCATTGCCCGGAGGACATGGGATGGTTCCAAAGAACCAGAACTACAAGCCGAACCAGAAGATGCACAGATGCCATATTGATTCAATCCGAAGAGAATTGCTTCACCTTCGATATATTTGAAACCAATGTTAGTGGTATTCGGCAAGCGCTCCGAGCCGTAACCGTTGATTTCGCAGTCACTAATCTTAGATATCAAAGTTTGTTCCAGGCGATCGCGCATTTTCCGTTCGCGTTTGGTCGCTGTTTCAAGATGTATCAATTCCAACTCAGCAGCTTTTCCCAGAGCGATGATTCCCGGTACATTCGGTGTTCCTGAGCGTCTACCCCTTTCTTGTCCTCCACCAATCAACATTGGACGGAAGCGAGTCCCACGTCTGACATATAATGCACCGATACCTTTGGGTGCGTGAATTTTGTGACCAGATATGGTTAACATATCAATGGTGCTGGTTTTCATATTCATCGGGATTTTACCGACTGCTTGCACCGCATCAACATGGAACAATGCGCCCTTTTCTTTAACGCGCAGTCCAATTTGTTCGATGGGGAAGACTACACCAGTCTCGTTGTTTGCATACATAATCGAGACGAGGGCGGTGTCACCAGTAAGTGCAGCTTCGAGTTCGTCTAAATCGATTTGTCCCTGGCGATTAACTGACAAGTAAGTTACTGTGTAACCTTTGCTTTCCAGTTGCTTGCACTGTGCCAACACTGCTGGGTGTTCTACTTGGGATGTAATAATGTGGCGTTTTTCTGGTTGTGCCAGCAGTGCGGCGCGAATAGCTGCGTTATCACCCTCTGTTCCACCGCTTGTAAAGATGATTTCTGATTCATCAGCACCAAGCAATGCTGCCACTTGTGCGCGGGCTTGATTAACTGCTTTTCCGACTTGCCCACCGAATGCGTGCATACTAGAGGGATTGCCGTAAAATTCGGAAAAATAGGGCAACATTGCCTCGACAACTAAAGGGTCTACCTTTGTAGTTGCGTTATTATCGAGGTAAATACAATCTTTCTTCATTGTGTTGAAAATTTGTGAGTGAGGGTTAGATAATTGTTAATATTTGGTATTAGTTAATTGTGATTTGGGAATGAATGAGGCGATCTAAAATTAACATTGAGATTAACTATTACCTATTAACTATTCGCAAATTATGCGACTTTTGATGAACGTTTTTTTTCTAGTTCTTGTGAATACTTTTGGGAATAACATGCAAACCATTTTTCCCAATAATTATCTTTATTAGTCAATTTTGCAACACATTTTTTATAAGTATCAAACCAACATTCCCAGTAATCTTTATGAGCTTTGACACAACCATCACAGGTAGGACATCCAGCTATACATTGAGGAACAGTGTAGATTGTATCATTACACCCATTACACAGCTTGGAGTCAATAGAACGCTGCCCATCGATGATTGTAATTGCACCCGTGGGACAGACAGGGACGCACAAATCACAAGCAATACACTTATTGGTAATCTTATAAGTCATTTGAGATGCTCCTCCTAATTTCAGTGCGATACTCCGCAGGAGTGGTAATGGGTATCAAGTAATGGGTAATGAGCGATCGCTTTATGGGCATTTACTACCTGGGATAAAATCATCATTTTTATTTAACTACCCATAGAGCGATCGGTTCCTGATTACTAGCAGTTGAGTCTTTGAGTTGTATATGTTACTGGCTGGGTGTTGGTAATTGCTTTTCAGTAACCACCAACAGTCAACCGTTAACATCGTCAATCGTCAATTAGTTTTTAGTTATTCACTATTCACTATTAACGACTAACTACTAGTTTTTGGCTGTGAATTCTTGGTAATAATCTAAAGCAACCTTCTCAATGACATCGTAGGATTCAACTACTGCAATCCCCGCATTATTGAGTTTTTCTTTGGGTGATTCGCCAATTTTGGAAATTAATACCGCTTTGCAATCGGAGATGGCATTAATGATATTGTCCAAAGTTGCTTTTTCGCCATATCCACCCTGACAAAAATGGTCTACTCGACGATGAGCTACATATTTAACTTCGCTACCATCGACTTCGTAAACTTGAAATTCTTTGGCATGTCCAAAGTGTTGATTAACTAAACCACCACCTTTAGTTGCAACTGCAACAAGGATTTTAGTTCTTTCTTTGACAGTCGTTCCATTAGAATTTGCACCGTTAGCCAGAGCAATTTGTTCTTTAGCGGCTTTGAGTTCGGCTCTAAATTTCTCGATCCCTTCTTGCACTTCTTGACGGGTTTCTAAGTCATATTCGGGAGCCATGTCCATGAATTTATCTTTCGTAAATTCTTGGCTGCGGTCTTCTCCCAATAAACCTACCGCATCTGCACGACACTGGCGACAGTGGCGCATCATTTTCATGTTACCAGAACAGCTATCTTGTACTGATTTCAATTCCGAAGATGTGGGACCACGCTGTCCAGTTAAACCAAAGTGAGTGCCATGTTCAGGTGCGGAAATCAGGGGCATAATATTGTGCAAAAATGCACCGTTTTCGCGAATCATCTTGTTAACTTCAACAAGATGTTGGTCGTTGATTCCCGGAATCATTACTGAGTTAACTTTACAGAGAATGTCTGCTTCTCTAAGTGCTTGCAAACCTTCCATCTGTTTTTCTAACAGAATTTTGGCACCTTCAACACCTCGATAACGCTTACGTTTGTAGTGAACCCAGGAATAAATTTGTGCGCCAATTTCAGGGTCAATTGTATTAAGAGTAATCGTAACGTGGTCAATATTTAGTTGTTTGATTCTATCTATATATTCGGGCAGCATTAAACCGTTTGTTGATAAACAGAGTTTAATGTCTGGTGCTTTGTCGGCAATTAATTCAAAGGTACGGAAAGTCTTTTCAGGATTGGCTAATGGGTCGCCAGGTCCAGCAATTCCCAATACGGTCATTTGGGGAATTTTACTCGCAACAACTAAGACTTTTTGTGCTGCTTCTTCGGGTGTTAACAATTCGCTAACTACACCGGGACGGCTTTCGTTGGCACAATCATATTTACGGTTGCAGTAGTTGCATTGGATATTACACGCTGGGGCAACAGCGACGTGCATTCTTGCGTAATGATGGTGTGCTTCTTCACTATAACAAGGATGCTTGGCGATGCGTTCCTTGATTTTTTCTTCCATTTCCACGGTGGCGCTGTTGCCTGTGCATCCGCAAGTTAGGTATAATGCTTGTGGCTTGCCATGAAAAACTGTAACTATGCGGGATTTATCAAGGGCTTTAGGGTATTGTCGCGTTTCCACCCAACGACAAAACACAGAGGGACATGGGTTGGAGCGCTATATCGATCGCTTAAAACAATATGGCTTGACTGATGAACAGATTCATTGGGATATCGAATCGGGTGCTAGCGAGAAGCGTAAGGGATATAATCGAGTCCTGGAATTAGTGCGATCGCATCAAATTGATCAAATCATTGTGCCATGTTTTGACAGATTCACGCGATCGGCTTTGGGCTGGGAAGTCGCTCGCCAGGAATTACAAGAATTTGGGGTGGAGTTGCTTTTCCTTGATGGGGGAGGATTAGACCTGGAAACTCCCGAAGGTTTGTTTACTTCGCGAATATTAGCGGCGATGTCTGCACAAGTTCGAGATAAAAATAGATACAACTCAATTCAGGGGCATAGATACTTTCAAGAAAAGCGTAAAATTTATCGTGCTGTCTTTGGTTTTGTCAAGGAAGGGGATACTGTCAAACCCAATCGCGCCGAATATCGAAACAGTGGTAAATCCTATGCTGATGTGGCGATCGAATGTGTGTCCATGTTTATTGAGACTGGGGAATTGGCGAGAACTATCCGCCGGATGATCGATAAATACGGAGTTGTGCGTCTGGGTAATTCGAGTTGGGAAGATTTCCCGCGAGATATCTCAAAATTTCGCAAATGGCTAGAGCATCCCCAATTATGCGGTATGGTTCGATATTATCCTGATGATGCCAGTAAAACACTGATACTTGAATCCAACCATGAGAGGATTATTAGTGTTGAACAACACAACCAAATCAAAAGTTTACTAAGTAAGCACCCACGAGGAAGGCGAAGTTACCCAAATAATCCCCTAGTGGGTATTGCCTTTTGTGGGGTGTGTGGCGCGAAAATGGAGAAAGTCAGCAATACCTATGGGGGCAAGCGTTACGAGCATTTGCGCTGTACTGCTGCATATCCGCCACCAAGAAAAACACAGTCATGTCAATCACGAATCTATTTCAAGTTAACTGATGCCGTTGCTGCTTGTATAAAAAAGTTAAGGGAGAGGGCAGAGGCGATCGCTAATAATATTCCATCGGAAGATATTCAAGATGTACCTCCTGAAATTATTGAGTTGCAGCAGCAGATTTTAACTTTGAAACGGTTAGATGATCCCGATTTGCAAAGTGTCATCTTAAATAAGGAGCAGCGATTAGAAAGCTTAATTAAATCATCTCAGTTAAATGTTGTTGCCGATGAGATGCGAGGTAGAGTTTTAAGAGGGCTGGCATCGAATCAGGAGTTTTGGGATGCAGCTAGTCCATCTGAACTGACTGCTATTTTTCATGAGTTGGTTGAGTCTTTAACCTGTTTGGAGCTTGATGGAGTCCGGTTTTTCTCTGCACAGCTTAAAATCTGATTTCTTTCATCCTCTGGTAAAGAAGCCAAATATCGCTCTGCCATTGCCCATAAAATATCTGAGACTTTTTTGCTGATTACCATTGTTCTGTGTCGATCACTAATTTTAATTTAGTTTATGGCTCCAAAAAATCTGTTATGGAATAACCGATCGCACTTGATAATTTGATATCATTTCCAAAGCCAACATTTGTGATTAAAAATTCTCTGCTTTCCCCTATCTCCTCATATCCCCATAGGCACAGATGATATTAAGGAATCATGTAAAAATAAGTAGTGCAAGCGTCTCGCTTGCTATTTCCCAAAGGTGGGCTTTTCGGCTCCGGAGTTTTCCGTGAAGAACATCTCCCCGGAAAGTCTTCTCCACAATACTTGTTCAATTTATTTTTACACGTATACTTATATGGATTTATTTTTATATAGATGTATGACATTACATAGTTGTGGATAATTTTCGGATTTGGGACTACAAATAATCACCACGTTTCCCATCAGCCCCAATCATCTCATCATTCTGCAATGCCAAATGTATTTCTACTCTTCAACAGATTGACAATATTATTTTACTTGTGTACTTTATCAAATCCTTGTGATTTGAATACTTATCTCAACAATTGATACTATTCGCGATTGATTCTGTAATTTATTCTATGTAATCGTCTTAACTATTGCTGAATAAGTATTCTAGGGAAAGCTTCATGAAAACTTTAAGATTTCTTTGTGTTAACTTTAATATTTTTAAGTCAATTTTGTAGTTAGATATCAAGTGCGGATTTTCCGTTTAATGAAGACAAAATTAATCTGTAATCACTCTTTGGATAGATACTTTTGTCGTTTGGGATATCATAGTTTTATAAAGGACAAAGTTTTATGAAGGGGAAAGTCTGTTTGACTTGATGACAAATTTACAAATCTTTATTCCTATTATTCCAAATTTGTCACTATTGTCTTCATTTATCCCCCACCATATATAGTGTTTCCGCAACAAATGAGGTACATAAACCTCAGATTCTGGCTAGCAAAATCAGTATCTTCTAAAACACACCCTACTGAGTTCAGAAACCGTTAAGTAATTAAGCCAAATTAATTACACAGATATCCCAATTGCAACTCTCGCCAATATTTCTGTTTGGTTACTTAGTAATCCAACATTGATTTTTGAAGAATAATAAATTTGAGTGATAAAGCTTAAAAAGATGGTATTAATACTGCATAGTGACATATTTATTTGCACATCTACCTGCTTCTAAAATGAATTCCCAGAGATAACAAGTAAAGAGGAAGAGCCATGAAAATCGCAAATATTGCACATGACGCAATCATTCACTGGGGTATCCCCCTAGTATTCCCAGAATCTAGGGGAAGTCACCCAGTAATAGTTGCACATCAATGTCAGCAAATTCTTTAGTAGTTAAAACTAAAACTGTTACATCTGTTACACCTTGGCGGGGATCAAAACAGATGTTCAAATTGCCCACGACTACAACTATTGGATAACTATTATGCCACATTTTGAGCGTCAACAACAATTAAATAGAGGTTTGATACTTGATGGGTATTACCCTTCGATGAACACCGGATTAAGTATTTTTCGACCTCGTATACGTATTTATAATTTATACCCGCATCTACAGTCAGAATATCGACAGTGGATGGAAATTTTGTTCTTGGCTAATACAAATAAATCACCTTAGTTTCCTTTGTTGAACTTCTACACAGCCGGATTTTTTGGGTGCTTGTGTTCTGTGACTAGTAAATAACAATGGAGACGAGAGTATGCTATCAATATTTTCCCAGGAAGAATTGTGTCAAAAAATTAACCAGGTTTTAGGTGAAAACCTGGGAGAAAAGGATTTGCAAAATTGTGTACAAAGGACTCAAATTTTAGAACCACCAGTCGCCAAATTATTCTGGCAGCTACCAGAGGCTGAAAAAGGTATTTACATTGTCCTTGAGGGTAAAGTTAGACTTTTAGACCAATTTGAAAACTTAATTACTACCCTTGGTGCAGGAGCGACATTCGGAGAAGTGACTCTGTTTCAGCAAGCAGAATTCATCCCCCATATGGCAAAAGCTTCTCACAACTTAAAACTTTGCTACCTTTCCCAGCAAATATTACGTCCATGGCTGGAGAAATATCCCCAAATAAGCGATCGCCTCTACCGTCAGGCAGAACTTTGGGATTTACTGTTGTTATGTCGTCAAAATACCCAATTTCCCCAGCACACATCACAAGTACAAGGCTTCCTCACAGCTTTATCCCTATTTGAGCGGCATAATTTCAACAGTGTAGAGGAAATACCTGTACTGAAAGGTTGCAAACTATGGCTGCTGTACCAAGGTAAGTTGCTGCAACCTGATGGTAATTCCTACACACCAGGGAAAATCTATGCAGACTTTCCTCAGGAAAATTGCCAAATACAGTCACCAACAACTGCATACATTCTTAAGAATACCGATTGGCAAACCGCACTCCAACATTGTCCAGAATTAGCTGAGTTTGCCGCTCCCGAACAACGTCCACTCTTGAACCCAGAGCCAAAACCACGTCCAAAGCGTAACAGGATAGAGCGTTTGGACTCATCCCCAAAAATTATTCCCTTTCCCGGACAAGAACAACCATTACCACCACAACCCAAGAAAGCCCGCCCTTATTTTCCCAGTCCCAAGGTGCAAATGGGGCATTGGTGGGTGCGTTTTACCCATCAATATCCCTTTTATGCTCAACATAGTGCCTCTGACTGTGGTGCTGCTTGCTTAGTGATGATTGGTCGTTATTGGGGTAAGCATTTTAGTGTGAATCGCTTACGGGATATGACTAACGTCGGTCGTAGTGGTGCATCTTTAGCAGCGATCGCTACAGCAGCCGAAAGCTTGGGTTTTGCCACTCGTCCGGTGAAAGCAACTCTGGATAAATTCGCCGAACAATCTTTACCGGCGATCGCTCACTGGGAAGGTAATCACTTTATCGTTGTCTATGAAATTAGCAAAAGGCAAGTGATTGTTTGTGATCCTGCCCTTGGTCAACGTAAACTTACTCTCAAGGAATTTATCGCAGGTTGGTCTGGCTATGCATTACTTCTACAACCGACATCCCTACTCAAAGATGCTCAAAATCAGGATGTAGGCTTGTGGAAATTTTTTGAATTAGTCAAACCCCACTCGAAAGTCCTGATCGAAGTTTTTATGGCTTCGGTGCTAATTCAGATATTTGGATTAGTCACTCCAGTATTCACCCAGTTATTACTCGACCGAGTTCTGGTGCAACGCAGCATTGCCACCCTGAATGCTGTTGGTGTGGGCATGATTGTTTTTGGGTTATTTAGCATTGCCATGAACGGAGTGCGAACATATCTCCTTAGTCATACAGCCAACCGCATTAGCATTTCCCTATTGGTAGGTTTTATTAAACATACCTTTCGCTTACCCCTTTCCTATTTTGAATCCCGTTATGTCGGGGATATCATCTCCCGCATCCAAGAAAATGAGAAAATTCAAAGCTTCCTAACTGGTCAAACCCTATCCATCGTCCTGGATATGCTGACATTAGTCGTTTATCTGGCGCTAATGTTCTGGTATAGCTGGAAAATGGCATTATTTGTCCTCGTCACCGTACCACCATTTTTTATTCTCGCACTGGCTAGCACAGGGATTTTACGCCGCATCTCCAGAGAGATTTTTAATGCTGGAGCCAAAGAAAACAGCTATATTATTGAATCCCTCACAGGTATTCGCACTGTTCGCTCATTGGCAATTGAACAAACAGTACGTTGGCATTGGGAAGAACTACTGAATAATTTAGTCAAAAAAGCCTTTAAAGCTCAGGTAATTGGCATTCGCCTCTCCATGCTCAGTGGTGCAATTAATACCTTTACCAGTACGGCATTAATGTGGTTTGGAGCATGGCAAGTCATTCAAGGGGAACTCACCGTTGGGCAATTAGTTGCCTTCAATATGTTGGTGGGTAATGTTTTGGGACCTTTCCAAAGGTTTTCCCAACTCTGGAATGAATTCCAAGAAATCATTATTTCCACCGAACGCATTAATGATGTCCTCGAAGCAGAACCAGAAGAGGATTTACATCATAAACCCCGCAAAACTCTAGGTCGATTGCGCGGTAACATCCGTTTTGATCATGTCACCTTCCGCTATCACCCAGAAAGTAAAACTAACGTCCTCGAAAATATCAATTTTGAGATTCAGCCAGAGCAAATGGTGGCTGTCGTTGGACGCAGTGGTTCCGGGAAAACCACCCTGAGTAAATTAATTTTAGGATTATACCCAGCGACAGATGGCAAAGTCTTAATTGATAATCATGATGTGGCGGGAATTTCCTTGCGATCGCTCCGTTCTCAAGTTGGGGTTGTTGATCAAGACACCTTTCTCTTTGGTAGTACCATCCGGGAAAATATTGCCATTGCCCACCCAGAAGCAACCCTCGACGAAATTATCCAAGCCGCAAAATTAGCTGGAGCCGATGAATTTATCCAACAATTACCCTTAGGTTACGAAACCCAAATCGGTGAAGGTGGGGGAATGCTCTCCGGGGGACAACGCCAACGTCTGGCGATCGCTCGTGCTTTACTAGGAAATCCCCGTTTGTTACTGTTTGATGAAGCTACAAGCCATTTAGATACAGAATCAGAACGGATTATTCAGAACAATCTCAAAACCATTCTCAAAGGACGCACCAGTATAATTATTGCCCATCGTCTTTCCACTGTCCGCAACGCTGACTTAATCCTGGTTTTAGATCGCGGTGTCTTGGTGGAAAGCGGTACTCATGACGAATTAATTGCCAAACAAGGTCATTACTACTATTTGAATCAACAACAGCTAGCTCAAGTCGGTTAAGTCAGGAAAACTCTAGAGATGCGACAGGTTGTATCTCTACACCTGTATCTACCATTTTCAGGAATAGAACCATGCCATATCCATCTACCAATTCCTCATCTGCACTGACCAAAGAAGAGCAGAATAAATACACAAAATACAAAGATAGTAGTGATTTTACTGAAATTGATACATCCACCACAGATAACGTCAACGATTTACACTACGCCACCGAAGAACTATTAGATGCCTTACCTCGAATTTGGACTCGTGGTGTCTTTTATGCTCTACTCGGCTTTGCTATCCTCGCCTTACCCTGGGCAACCTTCTCAAAAGTAGACGAGACAGGAAGCGCCAGAGGACGAATCGAACCTCAAGGTGCAACCCAAAAATTAGACTCTCAAGTTGGTGGGAGTGTCAAAAATGTCAAGGTAAAAGAAGGGGGCACTGTCAAAGCAGGACAGGTTTTACTCGAACTGGAGTCTGATGTTTTACAGACAGAACTTCAGCAAGCCGAGGCAAAGCTTTCTGGGCTGTTAAATCAAAGGGCACAGTTAGATGTTTTGAAAAACCAACTACAGTTAACCCTTAGCACTCAGGAACAGCAAAACCAATCCCAAGCCTTAGAAAAACTCTCCCAAGTGAGCCAGGCAAAACAAAACCTAGATGCCAAACAGAGCATTTATAATCTCCAAAAATTAGAAAAACAAGCATTAGTCAATCAAGTCGAACAACAAATTAGCACCTTTGGAAATGACCAAAAGTCAGCCGCAAGTCGTTTGCAGATAGATTCCAGACAAGTGCAACGCTTTAGTCAACTCCTCAAAGATGGTGCTGTTTCTGCAACCCAAATTGACGAACTGATTAAACAAGAACAAGAAAGCAAACGACTTTATGAAAAGGGGAAATCTGACGTTAAACAAGCAAAATTGCGCCTAACTGAAGAACAAAGCCGCTACCAAGCAACCATGAGCCAATTACAGGCTGATATTGAGCAAGCAAAACTGCGACTCCAAGAAGAACAAAACAGTTATCAAAGCCTACTCCAAACAGGTAAACTAGCAATTTTAAAAAATCAGCAACAACTCAAAGACTTACAATCCCAAATCACCGGACTACAATCCCAAATTCTCCAAACTAAAAGCGAAATCACATCCCTAAAGATACAGTTACAGCAGAGAATAGTGCGATCGCCCATTGATGGGGTAATTTTTGAATTGCCATTCAGCAAGCCGGGAGCAGTTGTACAACCTGGACAACGAATTGCTCAAGTTGCTCCCAAAAATGCCGACGTTATTCTCAAAGCCAATATGCCCATACAAGATAGTGGTTTCCTCAAAGTGGGAATGCCAGTCAAAGTCAAATTTGATGCCTATCCCTACCAGGAGTATGGCATTGTCCAAGGGAAAGTTAGTTGGGTTTCCCCCGACTCAAAAGTGGAGCAAACACCCCAGGGAAATACTGAAAGTTATGAATTAAAAATTACCTTAGAGCGGCAGTATGTTGAGAATGGGGAAAAACGTATTCCCTTAAGCGCTGGACAAACTGCAAATGCCGAAGTAATAATTCGTCAGCGTCGGATAATTGACTTTGTTTTAGACCCATTTAAAAAATTGCAAAAAGGCGGTTTAGAAATGTAGGGTGCGTTATGGAGAGAGGTTCTTTGCATTCCAATTCTCATCTACCAAATCCACAGGAGCAAGATAATGCATCCAATTGAGCTAATGAGAAAATATAGCTGGTCTTACCACAAACTTGCTTTAGAGTTTGGAGTGTCAGAAGCTGAAGCGAGGCGATGGGGATTTAGAAAAACTGCTACCAACTACCGAAATCCGCCGTTAATGGCTTACAAACTTGCAGAAAAAATTGATCAGGAATTATCAACTATGTTTGCATCTGTATAGCATCACTGAAAAACTCAGAACCCCGGCTTCTCCAATAAGTTCGGGGTAGATGCATCGTCATCAAAGAAATTCAGTTATTCTTCTGTGTCAAATACAACACCTTCATACAAGAGTGCGATCGCAAACTCAAATTCAATACTTGATAAAGTAATCATATCTCCAGCAGTGTAGGGATAATAAAGCCACATTCTTCCCTCGCCCCGAGAGTAACGTTCCACGGAAATTGTTTCGGAATCTATCAATAAATATTCTTGTAAAGAGGGCATTTTCAGGTAATTAGTGAATTTTTCCCCCCGATCTTTCGCACTTGTACCAGGTGAAAGAACTTCGGCAATTATTTTTGGGTTCTGAATAAATTTACGGGCATTCAGGTCTAGAGGGTCGCAGCTAACGATCACATCAGGATAATAGTAAGGACTTTGAGGACTAAGTTGCACCTTTACATCCGACACATTGACTCGACAACCTTTAGCACGTAGATGTGGGTATAAAGCTCTGTAAAAATTAAGTGCAATATCATTATGGGGTATTGTACCACCTGTCATTGCAAAGACTTCGCCATTGACATATTCATAACGAAGGTCTTGCTGGGGTTCCCATTCGAGATATTCCTCGATGGTCATTTTTTGCGGTTGTTGGGGGATGGCTACCATAGCAAGATTTTTCCAGTTTGTTTTAATTTTAGCGAATCAGGCAGAATACAATACTGGTTCTTTATCTTGAATTCTGGTAATAATTATTGTCTAATTTCATACTTCAATTCACAATAGCACCATTGTTACTACCAAAGTGACCTAGACCCCACTTGCAAATAGAGCTTTAATGAGATGAGTGTAACCAAATTCTAATTTTTGGTTATAAACAATTGACTGAAAGCCTAATATTTAATATTGGAGAATCTACAATGTTTCACAACACAAGTAGTTTGGCAATTTTAGACCTAAACGAAAGTTTTTTGACGGATTTAGTATCAGAGAATGAATCAATGATGGTATCTGGTGGCAGTAGCAAGAGTAAAGACAAAGACAAAAAAGATGATAAAAAAAGCAAAAGCAAAAGCAAAGACAAAGATGGAGATATTACGATTATCAACAACAACTACATTACCGTAATTGTTGATGCTTATGCTTTTGCAAACTCAGGAAAGCCAGCATTAAGCTATCATTGATTAATTGTTATTCAGTAAATTCATGAACTGCTAAAACTATCACAATCGACTAAAGAATAGAGATTGAAATGGTTAATGTTTCAATCTCCATTCTAATAATATTGTATTCTTATGATTTAATTATGACTAATCAGTTATCATTAATTTTTCTCCGCATCTCCTTGTCTTCCCATCCCCGCATCAGTTTTATCGTAAGTATTTAAGCGAATCTAATATTGGAGGGTTAAGATTATGCCCGAACATCTGAATATTTCGATTTCAGATATCATTCACAGGCTCAAACTATCTTGTCAAATCCCTGATGTTGTCAAAGCTATAACGTCTCAAAAAATTATTACCGAAGCAGCCCAGGAAGCTAATATTGAGGTGACAGAAGCTGAATTGCAGGCAGAAGGGGATAAACTGCGCTTAGAGAAAAAACTCGTTACAGCTAAAGACACCTGGGCTTGGTTAGACAAACACCATTTATCTGTAAGAGATTTTGAAGAATTAGTCTATAACAGCCTCATTTCTAAGAAGTTGGCGAATTATCTTTTTTCGGCTCAAGTCGAAAAGTTCTTCTATGACAACCGAATAGATTATGATGCTGCTGTCACCTACGAAGTCATTTTTGAAAATAGAGATTTAGCATTAGAACTTTTTTATGCTCTGGAAGAAGGGGAAACTACCTTTCCAGAAATCGCTCGTTTGTATATTCAAGATATAGAACTGCGCCGTACTTATGGCTATCAAGGAATACGACACCGGAAAGACTTTCGCCCAGAGATTGCTGCGGCTATATTCGCGAGTTCTCCACCCGGAATTCTCAAGCCAATTACTACACCAAAGGGGGTGTATTTAGTTTGGGTGGAAGAAATTATTCAACCCGAACTAGATGATAATTTACGAGAAAAAATTATTTCTGAATTATTTGCGAATTGGTTAAAGCAACAAGTGGAGGCAATGGTAATGAATATTCAGTTAGATTTAGATACTAATTTGCAATCACAAGAGCAACTAGTGAAGCAGGTTTAATAGAGCTATTATTTTATTTTTTACATGGAATATTTTATGAATAAAATACTTAATTAATAAACACAAGAAACAATATCTTCAGACCTCATCTGAGCAATTATTTACATGATGTTGCTCAGGTTTTTGTGTGTTTTTATCTTTGATAAGATTGGCTGATTTGATAATTAAAAATACGACAATCTTTATGAGTAATTTTTATTATAAAAAAGGCATCAAATCTATTGACTTTTTATCTGAATTCGCTAAAGTATAAATGTGAGTAAAAGCAAATAACTCACAAACAAATTCCCAAAGATCATTTAAGTAATTCTCAGGAGAAACCCAATGATTATTTCAGATTTAAACCTTTTGGAAACTGTTGAAGCTACTAATGTTGTTGGTGGCAAAGGTTTTGATATCGATGCTAAAGCCAAATTCAAAAAGGATGTTGACACAAATGTTAAGTCGAAAATCGATAGCGAAGTCAAATCTATAGTGAAAATTGTTGGCAACGCTGCTATTGCTAATGCCGGTGCAGATGCTAATGGTAAAAACACCTTCACTGAAACCTTCACTTATGGTCAAGTAGAAGAAGGTAAGAAGTCTGAGAGCGTATCCCAGTCTACTGCTGCTACCGTTGGCTTCAGATACTACTACTAACGTAAGTCTGCTTTGTAAGATAATTTATCAAGTATCTTCTCCTCAATAATAATGAGATGAGAGCTTGACAAAATCGTCCAAAAGTCTAAATAAATTGCTGAAAGTTTGAAAAAACTTTCAGCAATTACTTAAGTTAAAAAGGTTTAGTTATGGGCAGATTAAAAATTGGCGATCTTAGCTTTTGTGAAATAGCTAATACTACCGAAGTTAAAGGTGGATTTTTTTCTGAATCGACGATTGATTTATTCGATTTCTTAAAACAATCTATTATTCCGACATTTCAAAAAGAATCTTCTGAGGAAAAAGATGACTTTGTGGATGAAACTTTTCGTGATGAAAGTGGAAATTATTACGGTCGTCGGCTATTAAGTAAAGATGGGAGAAAACGAATTTATTCACTGATTAGTAACAGAGATGGTGTTAGGACTGCCGTATCTTTGACGACTGTTAGTAGTTAATACCTAAATTTACAAAAATCGGTGTTAAAGTTATGAGTCAGCATAAAGTTGTTGTCAAACGTATAGTCTCACCTGATGGGAAAGTGATTGCTGAATCTAAAAGTATAGTCTCAACATCTGGTAATAGTGAAGATAAGACTGTTCAAAATGTTTCTGTGAACATTTCATCTAGTAATAGCTCTAGTAGTTCTTCATCTAGTTCTAGCAGCAGTTCATCAGCATCTAGTTCTTCTAGCAGTTATTCAGTGTAGAGCTTGCAATTAAAAAATATCTCAAATTTATCACGCAGCAAAAAGTGATATTGAGTTACATAAAGCTCCCATTAATTGGGCTAAATTATTTTTTCTTATTCTCTTACTGAATTTACTTGGTGGACAAATTTTTTGTAGTGAGGAATCTGTGAGAAATTTCTTAATCATCTCCGACTTAAGTTATTTACAGTCTATTAATAACAGCAGTCTGTTAGTAGGTGGTGCTTACGCTGGTGCTGTTACTACTACAAAAACCAGTCAGGGATTTGCCACTGCTGGCGCTGGAGCAGTTGCTATTGGTGAGACTACTTATACTTATACTAAGACTAAGGCAACGGTTAAAAATCGTGGTAGCCTTGACTATAGTAGAGCTGATGCAACAGCCTTAGCTTATGCAAGAACTGGAAACAAAATTGCCTCATCTAGGGATAGAAATACTTCAATTTCACTGTATTTGACTAATCCTTAAATAGCTTTACCCAGGGTAGTAAATATCAAAACTGCGATCGCTCACTATCAATAATCCATCTCTATGTATCCAAAATTGGCAGAAGCCCAATACAACTTGAGTCTAAATAAATAAATGTGAGAAATTACAAAATAATTCCTCACCTTTAAATTCCCAAAAATAATTTAGTAATTACCGGGACAACCTCTCATTTACCATCCAAAACTAGAAGACCACAAGGAAAAGGGTTACATGACTTTTATTCCCTTCATCTTTGCCCTGGCTCTAACTTGCTTAATGTCTCTAATAAACAAGAATCGGTAGGACAATCATGGATCGTTATCGAGTTGTGGTTAAACGGATAGTTTCACCCAGAGGAATAATCATATCTGAGGCGAAAAGCATTGTCAAGTAATCTAGCGATGTTAAAAGTGAAATTAGTCAAAGTCTTTTCTAAATAAGGAGCAAATAATACTATGTCTCTAGAAATTTTAGAGAAAGTCAAAGACTTCCTCATCAAACTAGTCAAAGACGAATCTTTCCGCACTCAATTAATGAGCGAGAAAGTCGAAGAAGTAAAAAATGCTTTAGATAATGCTGGCTATAATTTTTCTCCAGATGAATTTGAAAAAGCCACTATCAGAATATTAGAATTAAAAGAATTAGGCGAGTTTGAAGACCTCACAGAAGAAGAATTAGTGGGTGCTGTCGGTGGTTTAAGATATGCTTATCCTCCTCCAGAATATCCGAAACATCCTCCCTACCCCAGACCATTTCCAAAACCATCCCCTAAACCTTTTCCCAAGCCAATCCATCCACAACCTCTATATGGCATAGTGCTTGATCCACCTGTACAAGCACTGTATGGGGTAGTTGTACCAAACGACTTACCTACGAAGTAGTTAAGCAGTAAAGTGCTGGATGAGAGTTCAAGTATTAAAGAATCAAATAGTTGAAAAAAAAGATTGATTATGATGAAGATTGCAGACTTATCCTATTTAGAAAATGCTCCAGAAAACAAATTACTTATAGGTGGTGCTAGTGGCACTATAGGGGCTGAAGCTTCGGCTGGAGGAGCTAATTCTCTGGCTTTAACTGATACAGATTTAACACTCAAAACAAAGAAGAACGGTGGTTCTAAACTCAAGGGCACAGGATTTGCTCTTGCTATTGGTGAAAACCCTGAAACTAATGTCTATTATAGTCTTGAAGGCTTTGATAAAGTGAAAGTCAAAACTTTTGATAAACAAGGAGCCAACTATGATTTGGAGATTATGAGGATAAAAGCGATTGATAAGCCGAATAAATAGATATCTCCGAAAAAGAATGTAGAGACACGTAGTTTGTCACCAGGGTAATTTCGTCTCTCTACAAGGGTTCTGGGTAGTGAAATAGAGAAATCAGCCATGTCATATAGCCGCACCAGTTACGCAGTTTGGGAAATCACCCTAAAATGCAATCTTGCTTGTAGCCATTGTGGTTCCCGCGCAGGTAATACACGCACCAAAGAACTCTCTACAGAGGAAGCATTGAACCTTGTTCAACAAATGGTAGAAGTCGGAATCAAAGAAGTCACCCTCATTGGTGGTGAGGCATTTCTGCGTCCAGATTGGCTAGAAATTGCCCAAGCTATTACCCAAGCCGGAATGCTGTGCGGTATGACTACTGGTGGCTATGGCATTACCCTAGAAACAGCACAGAGGATGAAAGTCGCAGGAATTCGTACAGTCTCTGTTTCCATCGATGGCTTGGAATCAACTCACGATCGCTTGCGGGGGAGAAAAGGCTCTTGGAAATATGCTTTTAAAACCATGAGTCACCTGCGGGAAGCGGGTATTGCTTTTGGTTGCAACACCCAAATTAACCGCCTCTCAGCCCCAGAATTCCCCCATATCTACGAGTGTATTCGTGATGCTGGCGCTCGTGCTTGGCAGATTCAACTCACGGTTCCGATGGGGAATGCTGCTGACAACGCAGACATACTTTTACAACCCTATGAATTATTAGATATTTACCCAATGTTAGCCCGCGTTGCCCGTCGTGCCTATCGAGAGGGTGTGCAACTCCAGGCTGGGAATAATATTGGTTACTACGGTCCCTATGAGCGGCTATTACGGGGTAGGGGAAATGAGCATGAATTCTCTTTCTGGCAAGGCTGCGGTGCTGGACTTTCTACTTTGGGAATCGAGGCTGACGGAGCTATCAAAGGTTGTCCCTCTTTACCGACAACAGCTTATACAGGTGGTAATATCAGAGACAAAAGCCTCAGGGATATAGTTGAAAATGCGGAGGAGTTACGTTTTAATTTGGGAGCCGGAACATCCGAAGGGACAAAACACCTGTGGGGTTTTTGTAAAACCTGTGAATATGCAGAACTTTGTCGTGGGGGTTGCAGTTGGACGGCTCATGTATTCTTTGACAAGCGAGGTAATAATCCTTACTGTCATCATCGCGCTCTTGTTCATGCAGAGCAAGGTGTGAGGGAGCGGGTAGTTCCGAAAGTCAGAGCGCAAGGACTTCCCTTTGATAATGGGGAATTTGAACTCATTGAGGAGCAGATAAATATTCCTTTGCCAGAAAACGATCCATTACAGTTTAGTGATGACAGCATCCAATGGTCAGAAAGTTGGCGGAATGAAGCTTTTGTACTAAAAGAAACGCATTTGGTTTAGAATTTTAAATATTTTTACTGATGGAATAAGTAATAGACTATGGCGGAAAATTCAGAAACTCCTCAAGTTCAAGAAGAAATGACTATCTCGGAATTCTCGCCAGATGAATTAGAGAAAACACCTCTGCTTCCTCGCTCCGCTTGGCGTAGTCAAGTAACTTATTTAAAAATACTTTTAAAAACAAAGCAAATCTTAGATCAAGTCGGTAGGTACGATTAAGTGCTTAGGCAAAATTAAATAAATAATCGGACAGAATTAATTACACAATTTCATTACCTAGCTTGTTTCCCCGTGATGTTATTAATTAGAGCTAACTAGCGGAACCCTGTGCATCCGCAACCACTTGTTTTTGATTGGGTTGGTGTGGGTTCCTTAATCGAGGGATTTGCTAGCCCTGTAGATTGTGGTGTCATTTAATTTCGCGAATGTCGGGTACTTATACTGCGCCACGGTGGGAGAATTTGAGATTTCAGATTTGGATTTTGGATTTTCCAAAACATATCTAATACCAAATGCCTAGAGTGAAGAAAGGAAATCGCGCCTGAGACTCACATTGTCCTGTTGGAACTAACCCAAAGGTGGGTAAGTATACGGCAGGCTGTAAAACCCTTATTTCTCGGCTGGTGTGTGTCAACGCTTGAGATGCGGGTGAAAAGTTATGTGGGTTCGTCAAAGCGCGATTTCTCCACAGGGGCATGGTGCTATCTCATCCCTCCACTCACTTTTACGTCCTTCGGCAATCAAATCTATTTATTAGGCTTGTTTGCTTGAGGGGCGCTTTAGTGATTGGCGATATAAGTTTTATATCAGCCAGGGTTGGTGAGGGCAGTCTATTCGTCTGGATAAGATTTATTGAATTTATTAAGTTTTGTACTCAAATCCCGAAACGCAGATATGGGAATAGTTAAAAGATTTGGAAAAAATTTTTTCGGGCGGGGGTACGAGTATTTCTGGGTGCAGCGACGAGTATTTATGGTGTTGGGGTTAAGTATTGTTGTACTCAGTTGGAATCCTTGCTAAATAAGGCTTTGAGGTGTATTTTTAAGTTTCGTTAAGCGTATTTGTTGTACTCGACTTAGGTTTATGTACTTAAGTTTATATGCTTGGGTTTATCTACTTGAGCTTATTGACTTGAGTTTATGTACCTGAGATGCGATCGCCTCTAATTCATTATATATATGTGGCTCGACATTTTTGAAATTACGCGAAGTTCAATACATTTAAACTTAATCGATTGTGCTAGTGAACGGCTGAACTCGCTGGCGCAGTATTAATCCAAAAATTTGCGAAATCCAATTCTGTAATCAACATATCATTTATTTTTTGCAAAAAAATCCAATTTATCTTTTTTTAATCTTTCAATTGTGAATATGTATTATTGTTGCGCTGACATAATCCTAATCAGGGTTTGCGTTAAAACGAGTATCGACATTATTGATATTAATTATTAACAAGCTTGTTTTTTGTTCACTTTGAACTGAAAGCCGATGGGGATGAAAGGCTGATGCAGCAGAGATTTCGCTGATTCAACTTTCCATCTTTTCCCGGACAAGTGGGATAAGTGGCTTATTTCAGGTGAGTAGTCGAGAAACCCCTCCCAAAGTTATCCCCCTCCGAAAAAGTGGAGAGGGAGCTAGCACTGTCAGTAGTACAGATATGCGATTAAAGGGTTTGTTTTCTGAACAGGCTACAGGAATACACCACAGTCCATCATCATTGATCTTGGGTTGCTTATTTGACACCTAATAATTCAACATCAAAAATTAGTGTGGCATTGGGAGGGATGGCATTACCAGCACCGGCTGCGCCATAACCTAAATTTGCGGGGATAATTAATTGACGACGACCGCCTACTTTCATTGTACTTAAACCTTCATCCCAACCTTTGATAACTTGCCCAGTACCGATCGCAAAATCAAAAGGTTCATTGCGATCGCGGGAGCTATCAAATTTAGTACCATTCTCTAAAGTGCCTGTGTAGTGAACGGTGACGGTTTGACCTGTTTTTGGTGTTGCGCCTGTACCGACTTTGAGGTCAACATATTTTAAGCCGGAGGGAGTGGTTACTGTTTTGTTGGAGCTACTTGGGGATGCTGTAGTGCTGGGCGTAGCGTTAGGAGATGCCGTAGTAGTTGCAGGGGATGTTGTTGGTGTTGCAGTCTCGGTTGATGCTGCTAATGATGGGCTGGCGGTTGTATCGGGGTTAGCGGATTGTTGAGTATCGCTGGTTTCGTTACAAGCTGCGATCGCACAGCAGATGATTGTTAGTCCTACACACCGTAAAATAGTTTTTAGCATCTATGCTTCTCTGTTGGGGTATCAGCCGAAATTTTTACAAGTTCCTAGTGTATACGAGAATATTCAAAATTGCCCAAAGTTATTTCATGAGTGATTTGCTAATTGCTGTTTTATTCCTTGAGCAATAGATAATACAATTCACCTTGATTAACGATCGCACCTGCTCTATCTCCGGCTTCTTTGCCAACACCAATGTAGTAATCAACTCTACCGGGACTTTTGATTGCGCCTCCTGTATCTTGATCGAGTACGTAACGACTAACAAGGCGCTGTTCAATTTTACTTTGATTAATTTTGTCTTTACTGATGAAGGGAAAAGGGGCACGAATGATTGCTAATGCTCCGGGAGGCATTAATGATTTATCTGTGGCGATCGACCTTTCGGGGGTAATTGCGACACTGAGACTACCGCTAGCGGGAGCGCCTTTGGTATCTTTAAAGAAGATAAATCGAGGATTTCGAGGTAAATAGTTATTTTGTTCGGCGGGATTTTTTTGTAAATAATTGATTACTTTTTCCAGGGTAATTCCCTCTTGTTCTAATTTGCCATCTTTGATTAATTCCTTACCCAAACTCACATAATCATGCTCAGTATTTCCGGCATAATTAATAGTTGTGCTGGTGCCATCGGCAAATTGCAGGACGGCAGAACCTTGGACTTGTGCAATAAAAGCATCCATTCGTGATTTTAACCAAAATAATTCTAAGCCCTTTAATTTACCTTTTCCTGCTTGTAAAGCGTCTGCACCTTCCAATTCTAAACGTGTGGGATGGGGTTTACTCCAAGTGGAAAAATCATCTGGTAAGCGGTAAATCGGATATTTGTATTCTGCGGTTGGTTTACGGCTCGCGGCGTAAATTGGTTTATAGTAACCTGTGAATAAAACAGTACCTTGATTATCAGAGCCAATAGATTTATAAAAGACAAATTCCTTGTTCACCTGCGTTTGTAATTCTTTTGCATTTGCGGAACTCACAACTAATTCGCGAAATCTTTTGAGACTTTTTTCAACACGCGATCGCGTAATTTCGGGAATAATATAACTTTGATAGGCTGTTGTTGCTGTTGATGTTTGCAAATAACTTAAACTATTATCAATTGCTTTGAGTAAATTCTCTTTATCCCCCTTTTCTCCAGCTTTACCCCATAGTTGATTGTCGAGGAAATAATTTTCATCTGCTGGTAATGATGTTTTTAATACTAAAGGTGGTGGAGTCGGGATTTTTTGTGTTTCTGTTGGTGTTGGTGTGGGATTTTCTGGGCTGATGCGTTGTTGAACTTGTTGTTGCTGATTACACGCTGACAGGGGTAAAAAACACAGAAATACAGTCAGGATTCTTTTAGGTATATTCAGGTAAAATCTAGTTTTCATTGGCTTAGTGGAAATTCTGCGATCGCACAGTTGCTAAAAGTCATAAAGTCATATTTGTAGTGATAGTCTGGAAAGTCAAGCAATTCTTAAGTAATATCATGTTCGGCTAATCACTTACAACTCAAATTTCTCCGCGTCTCCCTCTCTCTGTGTCAGTCTTAATCAAAAGTATTCAACTGGACATAAATATAAATTCCTAAATACAAAAAGAAGCAGGTAAAATTCCCGCCTCACAAAAATGACGATTAAAATTTCTCCGCGTCCCCGCGTCTCTAAGTCTCTGTGTCAGCCCTAATGATAAGTATTTAGCCAGACACGACATTACATATCAGCTAACCCATTTTTGTTAACTGAAACTCCCTTAATATGTTCATGTAAATTACAACAACGACACATTAATCTATACCCACCAGTGGATGCTGATTGAATCACAAACGGGCAACCAGGAATCACTGGAAGGTCTTTGAGACTGCGGTTTTCGTCTTTTGCAGCTAATGTGCGCTGAATACTAGTACCATGTATATTATCAAACTGTTGACGAACTCGTCTCCAGGCTAATTTTCCGCCTTCTTTGCCTGCGGGGTCTTCTTCCATTGGTTCGGGATATGCGGCTAAGGAAATTACATTCCAGTTGGCATCCATAACTAATGTACCACCTCCATAGACAGTAAATGCAGACATACCACCGAGAAAATCAGCTACCATTTGCGAATATTCATAAGTGTATTCGAGGTAGTGTTCGGTAATTTCTTGAATGGTGGTTGTTTTGCCTTGCTTGACTTTATCGATGCATCGGGTGGTGGTAATTAAGCGAGGCTTGAGGAAACGACTAACACCGGGAGGAATGCGTAATGCTTCCGCATTTTCAATGATTGCCCGGTTTAATGCCCGCGAATCTGAGTTTTGTAACTCTTTAAACACATCTCCAATCCCTTCAGGTGCCGTGAGGTCGAGTTTTTCATTCCACAGGTTGCGTGAGACAAAAACTTCTTTGGCGATGTCTCTAAATTTAGAGTCGTTGGGATAGACTTGTGCATCAGCTACGTAGATTAACCTCGCCAGCATTGGCATAGATAATGATGTGGGCGGTGTATAATGTAATGCCCGAATCAGCATTCCCTTCATCCAGCGCGTCACTTGGGATAAGGCGATCGCAAATTCGGGGAAGCCTGAGGGTCGAATGATTTCTACAAGTTTCTGCATAATTTCATAAATCGCCGCCGTCCAAACAGTCGATCGCACATGGGGTTCTTTGGGACTTGCGGGAGAATATTTTTCCCCTTCCAAAGCGGAACGCAAGTAAGGTATGGAAGCTCCAAAGATACCCACACCAAATTCCTCTGCCAGGTGGGAAAGTAAACTGGGGTGACGCATATCGCCACCTGTTTGCCGATAAATATGCTCGACGACACTGGGATATTGTAAAGCCGAGAACATCGCTAAAATATCGCTGAAGGACTCGTGTAAAGCCGATGTATCAATATCGGTGCTGTAGAGATATAAAGGACGGAAGGTATCGAGGATAGCATGTCCTAGTTCGTGCGCGACAATATCATGCGACAAACAAGTCCAAACTGGGGTGCGCCGGAAAGGAGAAGTAAAGTAACCAAAATTCAAAGAAGGATTCATCGGGTCGTAATATGCATTCATCCCTTCAAATGCATGGGGACGAACAATTAATGGACTCCCATCTTTCCAAGCTAAAGTATGACCAATTTCTTCTTCAACTAAATCTAATGTGCGATTCAGGACACTAAATACATTAACTTGATGAAATTCTGGATTATCAATTAAACCGTTTTTTTGGAAATGTTCAAAGGATAAATCTCCTTGTTTTGACCAATCTGAACTACTATAAACGGTTTCTCCTTTTTCATTAGTGTCACGAATTGTAAACCGACTGGAACCAGTTGCTAGTAAATAATCTTTTTCGAGAGGAAATAAATAATTATCGTGGAGTTTTGCCAAACTGGGGTCTTGTAAAAACATCCCCATTTTTTTGCTTGGAGGTAGGGGATTTTTAGCTGTGGAATCTTCTTTTTCGACAGTAATGGTAGAAACAGTTGATGTAGTATCCGATTTGCAATCAAGTTCAACATCTTGAGATGTTGATTTCTCTTTTTTAGCAGTAGCAGCTTTGGTTGTAGAAGTTGTTTTTTTAGTGGTACTGTTAACTTTTGCCGATGCTGGGGGTGTTGTCTCGGCGATACTTTGGGAAACTTCTGGCTGAACCACTTCCTCTACAACTATTGTTGTCTCAGGAGCTTGTGTATCAACAGTTTTTTTACTTGCAGTGGCTTTACTTGCTGTTTGTTTAGTTTTTCCAATTTTCGCAGTTTTTGTGGCGATCGGTTGAATTTCTTCGGCTGTTACTTGTGTGTTAGCTATAGTTGCAGACACTGATTCTGTTTGATTTGTTGCAGTAGCTGTTGTTTCTGCTTCGATTGATTCAGCTATAGATGTATTTTTTTTTGCAGTCGCTTGCTTTTTTTTTGCTGCTATTGTTCTGCTGGTAGATGGATTTTTTCTAGCTATAGGTCTCTTTCGCTCTGCCATATTTACGTATCCTCTTATAGTATTCTTTTTTGCTAGATAAACCGCTCGATTCTATCATCAACAACGATTTAAATGTCAAAAAAAATACTTAATTGTTGCAGAAGATGTCAAAAATGTAACAATTACTCAATATCTTTGCTAACGGCTAGCTATTAACTGTTAACAAGGTTTAGTTTCAGCAATATTAAGGAATGAGAATTTAATAACCTACAACTTCCGATTTGATTGAGAATGGTGCGTTAAACTCCGCTTTTCTTGAATGCCGTAAGGCTATACAGCACCCTACTTTTGTAATTTATTTAATCCCCATTCCTACTTCAGTAACGAATTCATCACTCAGAGACCATTTATAAAGTAAATATTAAGGATAGTCGTGCAGGAAAAACCCGGCTTCTCATCAAAAAGTCAGATGATGCTTGATACTTAAATCGAAGAAACCTGGTTTCTTTGGTCTTAAGGTTTACTTTATACATAGCCGTGATGAATTCATCATTCAGCCAGCAACTGGCAAATAAATAGGGGCAGATTTTACATCCACCCCCGTTTTTTCCGTTATTTTTTCTGGTACACATCGTCCAACAGCTGCGGCAATAGGTTTGATGCTTTCAACTAATGCCACCATTTCCTCTAAAGACAGTGCTTGTTGAGCATCGGAAACTGATTTTTCCGGTACGGGATGACATTCAATAATTAACCCATCTGCACCACATGCGACTGCTGCACGGGCGACAGGTGCAACGAGTTCGCGCCTACCAACGGCGTGGGATGGGTCTACAATCACTGGTAAGTGGGTAATTTGTTTGAGTGCGGCAACTGCACCCAAGTCAAGAACATTGCGAGTGTAGTTGTCGAAACTGCGAATACCGCGTTCACACAGGACAACATCAGGATTCCCGTGGCTCAGGATATATTCACCTGCCATCACAAATTCCTCAATGGTGGCTGCTAACCCGCGTTTGAGCAGGATAGGTTTACCAGCTTGTCCTAATTCCTTGAGTAAATCGAAATTTTGCATGTTGCGGCTACCTACTTGCAGCATATCAGCATGGGTCGCGATCGCTTCTATTTGGGAAATTGCCATGACTTCAGTGACAACAGGAAGATTGTAACGCGATCGCACTGCTGTTAAAATTTCTAATCCGGCTTCTCCCATTCCTTGGAAAGCGTAGGGAGAAGTGCGGGGTTTGTAAACACCACCCCGTAAAGCTTGAATCGATGGATGGAGTGTATTGGCGATAATTTCCATTTGTTCCAGGCTTTCGACTGTGCAGGGTCCCCCAATCACGATTAATTCCTTGCCACCTATGGCTACAGTATCGGTAAGTTTGACGATGGTTTGGTGTTGGGGGTTGGATTTGTGGGCTAGTTTGGCGTTTTTCATTTTGGTTATTTGTTAGTTGTTGTAGTTGTGGTTGTGACTGTTAATGATTGATAGGAACTAATAAAAAAGCCCGGAACGCTAAGTTTCCGGGCTGGGATAGTTCGTTTGCACGACTTTCGCTCGACCCGGAGGACTTCCGAACCAAAAATAAAAACCGTAAAACCAGCTATTGGGGTAAATCATAATGAATGGAATCAGAGGATAATAGGTAATGGGACTAAAAAGCAAAAAACCGCAGAGTTTGCGCTCTGCGGTTCACCAGGCGGTTTTCGTGCGGAAAACCTGACTCACTCCCGGTGAACCGCTCTAAACCAAAAATAGAAGTAGTAAGTTTTGCTGAGATTCATTGAACTTATTGCTGAAGAAATCTAGAATTATATGTTTAATCCAAAACTAACAGAGTCGGCTAACTATGTCAATATTAAGTAAAGAGAAAAATGCAAGTATAAATTGCAGAAATTATTATCCAAATACTGAGCTTGAAAGTTGCGATCGCTCCCTCATCTCTATATGAACTGATGTGATTACCTTGATTGAAGTCTCACGATTGGGATAATACTTAATTGATGCTAGGGAGATTGATATTCTTAATTTGAATTTAATGATTTATTCCGGATAATCACTTATTAGTAAACTCTTATTAACTAGTCAATACTTGAGAAGTCGCTACGTGTACAGCAATTATGAAGTCAAGTCCAAAAATTTTATCAACATCGTTTAATTATGACGGCGATTATCCCTGTCCTGTTTGCCGTGTGGGTAAAATTTCCCATATGCCAATGATGGAGGCAATGTCCTGTGATTTTTGCCAGCAGATTTTTACCGTCAATATTGAGCAACAACAATTGAAAATGCCTTCCCGTCAACCCCCTTTAGTATGGCGTTGGAATGGTTTTCATTGGACAGAAACCCAACTTGAAGGTGTTGAATTTGGTTGGGGTTATGTTGTTGCTGCCCTAGCTTTTGTAATTTTACCTACAAGTTTAATTAGTATTGTCGCTTATAATTTTCCTCCTTCCCCACAGGCTCCCTTAACCTGGGTTCCTTACTTGTGGGCAGCTTTAACATTTATCTCCCACTTCACGATTATTTTATGGCTATTTATAGAGGTATACCAAATTCCAATTCGGGCATACTTAAGAGCAATACGCGAACGTCTATTATTTAGATAAAAAGGGAGATGAAAACAAATAGAAAGGATAACCACAATTTCCTCAGCCCAATTTGCGAATGCAATTAGTCATAAAAAAACTCGACAATAATTGTAATTCGCATAATATTAGAAAAATTTGTCGAAAAAAACACAGATAGAGGGCGACATCGCTCATAATTAAGTTGGTTAAAAATAAAACGTCTTATGAGAGAGCTGGAGCGGTATTACAGAGTATTAGAACTGGAGCCTGGAGCTTCTCTTGATGAAGTCAATCAGGCTTACAAGGATTTAGCTTTTGTATGGCATCCAGACCGTATGCCGCAGGATAACGATCGCCTGAAAGAAAAAGCTCTATTAAAATTACAGCAAATTAACGAAGCACGCGAAAAATTGCGATCGCACAAAGCTCGTTTGCACGTATCTTCAACGAGAACTTCTTCGCAATCTGTATCAAAACCAACGTCATCACCAACCACTACCTACAGAGCTGCGCCCCATACTCAGACGACATCGAGACAAGCCTCTGCGCCTCCCCCACCCCCTTCTTCCCCACCTCCATCCTCTCCATCCCCATCCTATTCAACCCAATCGACTTCCCCACAACCACGAAAACCACCTGAACCAAGTTACCAACCACCAAAACCCCATCCCGATTTGAGTGGTAAGGATTATAGTGGCGCAAATCTGAGTAATCGCGATTTTTCGGGGCGGAATATGAGCTATGCAAATTTGAAGGGTGCAAATCTGAGCGATACATTTATGCACAAAGTCAATTTGCATGGTGCGGATTTATCGGAAGCTAATTTATTTCGGGCAAATTTACTGTTAGCTGACTTACGCGAAGCAAATTTACAGTCTGCAAATCTGATTGGAGCCGATTTAAGCGGTGCTGACTTGCGCGGGGCAGATTTACGTGGTGCCAGGGTGATGATCGGCGATCGCGTTCAAGTTAAACTTATTGGTGCTTTGCTAAATGGTGCAATTATGCCCGATGGCTCAATTCACGAGTAACTTTTAACTATAATTCTAGAAAATTCTCCTGTTGCTACACTTATAGCAAAATACACATACAATTTTGCACCATAAAAACATTACAGTTACAGATAATGTTTCTATGGTGCTTATTCAACCTCAGGCATACCGTTTCTCCAAAATCTGGCAACAGATGAATATCCGTGTCTCTCCATCTGTGCCTCCCCGCGTCATCATCTGTTATTTTCTTTTGGAGAGTTGGTATTATTTATTCAGGCGAAATGCGATCGCCATCCCGAAGATTAATCAAGCCGGAAGTAATAATTTTCTCTCCCGGTTGTAACCCTTCGAGGACTTGGTAGTTATTACCTTGAATATGACCAAGTTTGATACGTCTATGTTTAGCCACTAGTTGAGAAGATGAACTTGATGGTTCCGTTTCTGCAACATAAACAAAGGTTTCTCCGGCAATACGTGAAATAGCGGAGGCTGGAATCGACACCCCTGGACGTTGTTTCCAAATCAATCTAGCACGGAGAAATTGATCTGCCTTCAACTGGTTCTTAGAGTTATCGTAGAGTGCTTTTACCAATACAGATTGAGTATTATTTGCGGCTTGGGGAGCAATGGAAAATACTTTACTAGTACCAACAGTTCGTCCTTGAATATCCAGAATTTCCACCAACATCCCATTTTGTAGTTTAGGTGCTAATTCAATCGGCACAAAGATATGTACTTCTAAGGGATTATTTTGGGTGATTGTTAATAAAGGAGTAGAAGTATTGACAACATCGCCCACCTTAATAGAAATTTCACCAACAGTACCAGTGAAGGGAGCGGTAATGCGGTAGTTCTGAGGCTGTATTTGTACTTCTTTGGTACTTGGTGTCTTAGTTTGTGCCTGTTGAATGGCTTTTTCTGCCTGCGCTATCACTAATTTTTGCGCCTGAATTTTGGCTTCCGTCGAACTTAAATTTGTTTTTGCTGTAGCCAAACGAGTTGCATATAAATCTTTAGTCTGTCTAGGAACAGCACCTTGAGAGGCAAGACCATTATAGCGGTCAAACTCCTGCTGATTTAATTTCACCTCAGTTTGCTGACTAATGCGATCGCTTTCCAATGTTCTCAAGCGAGAACGAGCAATTTCTAACTGAGACTCTGCTACTGAGGGCAGAGAATTAGTTGGAGAATTTATTGGAGGGTTTATCGCAGGTAATAGTGCTTGTGACTGGCGAAAATCAATCTGGACAAGGGGTGTACCTTGTTTTACAGCATCTCCTGATTTCGCCAATATTTGTGTCACTTGACCTTGAATGCGCGACTGTAAGGTGGCGGAACGACGCGACTCTAGACTAGCAACAAATTCTGATGTTTCCTGAACAATACCCTGTTCAAGTGTTAATAGCTTGACTGCCACACCTCGTAATTCTTTCGTGGTACTAGTTGTGGCAGTTTGAGGGGTTTGATTTCTAGGAATCAGAAAGCGCCAAATACCCAGTCCAGCACCTATTGCAGCAAGGATAATTAACAACGACCAAATCCACCGAGGTTTGTGATGCGGTGGGTCTAATACTGTTGGCGAAGAATTTTCTTCAAAATCGTTTTGCGGTTCAGAAGGAGTCATAATTTACAAAAACCTTGTATGTGAATGAGAAGCAAGTAAACCAGAATTAAATAACTGGAATTGAATAATGTAAAAATTACTTATTTAGCTAATACTAAATGGAAGAGAATATGGTATTGCATCCATCAATACTGTTTTCATGTATTTTGGCTTCTCAATTGCAAAATAAACAATAAGCTTAAGTCTACATAGGAACTGAGCTTCTTGTCCTATTAGTTTTTGCGGAAAATTTGGAATTATATAGTAGTAATATCTTTCACGGTTATATGCGTGTAATCAATAGTTTGTTTTCAGTAGTTAAGATATTTAGATAAAATTGTCAAAAAGATTACTTTGCTTTTCAATTTGCTCTCAATGTGGCATCAATTCGTCTCTGAATTTTCCGTTGTCTTTCTGTTGCACTGTTATATTCAGTATTTTTACGCTCAATCATCAAAAATTAAATATTAACAAACTGATTCTATATCTATCGCTCTTCACAGTAGTTGATGTAGGTGATTTTCTCAGACTCCAATATTAACAAACTGCAATGTCTGAGTAAAGCTTCTACGCACCGCAAAGTATGAATACGCTTAACGAGCTAATCTCCTGAAAGTATGTTGCTTTAATCTTAAAGTATTTCAGCCGATGGTAAAACGCCAGATCGCATTTTGAGTAACTGTGTCCTATGAGCGATGTCTACGACGGGCTACGCCCACGCACTTTTGATGATGAGGTTGATGTAGGCGATCGCGTTTGTTGTTGTTAGGGGCTTTAAGTTGAAATTAACTTGCTAAAGTTGCCTGGTTTAAGTAGCGGAAAGTACGCAAACTGTAATTGTTCATAAATTCGGTTTCATTTTTGCTAACACTTATTAGAGGCAGTGACTCATATGATTAGATTTCGTCTACTTTTTATGTTTGCAGCCGTTGTGCTTATATTCTATATTTTTTCACCGCCAACCTTTGCTGTAGCTACACAGTGTCAAATACATAAAAATAGTGAATGGCGCTGTGCAAAAGATAATTATAGAGCAGACAAAATCAAAATTACTAACCGTAGAGACGAGAGAGTTTCCTTTAAAATTGCTAAATGGAATAGCACCTGTGGAAAGCAAGGGTCTAATTATTCTGATACAAGCTACTCTTTAAAACCAAGGCAAAGCGGGTCTATTAAATTTGAAAGTGCTGCTGCTAATCAATGCAAAGAACTCTTTGTTTACGATTGCTCCCCTGATTGGTGTACAAATATTCTGTCAGTTAATCCTAGTTAGTCATCCCAGCGAGTAGAGGTATTGAGCGATCGCCTTTGATGATGCAATTGATGTGGGCGATGTCTACAAAAAACTCACCTACACATTTCTGATAATGGGGTTGATATGGGCGATCGCTCTCGTTTTTTACAAAAGCCATAATGTTGATATTAACTTGCTAAAGTTACCTTGTGGAAGCAAGTGAAAGTAAGCAAACTCCAATTACGGAAAAATACATATTGAAAGGATAGCTATTGTGAAGATAAAACAACAAATCATTCCCTCAATAAGTTCATGTTCATTGGCTCAAAGTAATTTAAAAGCAGCACAATTATTTTTAGTAATCATTTCTTTTTCATTTCTGGTGTGGGTGGTTGTATTTGTCACGACATTATTTTTATTATCTCAAGAAGTATCTCAAGACAAAAACCAATTTATTTTAGAAACAAAAAACATAATTAAGTAAAGTTAGGAGAAATCAATGACTACCAATTCATCAAAAAATTCTCCCAACGAAATTAATCAACAATTAAACAATGATCAGAATAATGGCAATCAAATATCAAATCAACCTCAATCTCAGCAGGATGAAAAAGAAAAACCAGACTTTTTAGAAAATGTGCCTGGTGAAAAATTCATTAAATCGGTTTTAAACCCTTTTTTAGGTTTTTTACAGAAAATCGGTGTAAATGTCAATAGTACATTAGTAACCTTTGTTATTGGATTAAGTTGGTTAGTTACTATGGAAATTCCTAATCATCACCAGACATCTCGCTCTGGAGCTTGGGATATCATTAACTCGGCTTCAGATCAGTCAGGTGATGGTGGAAGAACCTCTTCCTTAGAAGACTTAAATAATTGGCAAAAGCAGCGACAAAAATGGAATATTCCTTTTGTTTCTGACTTAATCTTTGGTAGTGAAATCAAGCTAGAAGCTCTAAAAGCTAGTAATGCTAATCTTAGTGGAATTAAATTGGACAGAGCAATTCTCAACTATGCAAATTTCCAAGAATCTCAATTTTGGAATGCTAATTTTGAAAATTCTATTTTAAAAAATGTAAATTTTCAAAGAGCAATCCTGGCTGGTGCTAATTTGAAATATGCTCAACTGCAAGGTGCCAACTTAAGCGGTGCTAATTTAAGTTGTTTTCACAAAGATAACCAACAACAAGACAAACAGGATATTAAAACACAATGTACTGAACTGATAAATGCTGATTTGACAGGAGCTAAATTGATTGGTGCCAATCTTATAGGTGTTGATTTGACAGGAGCTAATCTGAAAAATGCTGATTTAACTGGCACTGTCTACAATCAACGAACGTTAGACACGTTAAAAATAGGAACTCCAAATTTTCAACAAGAATTAGAAAATAAGGGCTATATGATAAAACCTGGGATTAAACTTATTAGTAAAGACTTAACTGATGTTAATTTAAGTGGTGCTGACTTGAGCAATGCTGAATTAATAGGTGTTAATTTAAGTGGTGCTGACTTGAGAGAAGTAAATCTTCAAAATGCCAATCTCTCTCGCAGTGTTTACACGGAAACAACTAAGTTTCCAGACGGTTATTCTCCAAAAAACGCATATCTAATTAAGCATGGTATTAAGTTGATTAATAAAGACTTAAGTGGGGTCAACTTAAATAACGCCAGCTTAGTTGGTGTCAATCTAACAAAAGCCAATTTAGCAAATGCTATACTGACTGATGCCGATTTAACCAAAGCTCAATTAAAAGAAGCCAACTTGGAAAATACCAACTTGGAGAATGCTAAGGTGAGCGAAGAACAATTAAAGGCTGCCAAAAGTCTGTGCAATGCAAAAATGCCAGATGGAGAAGTATCAGATTTTGGGTGCAAACCCTAAGTAGGGAAAAACATAGCAAGTAACATTTACTTGTAGATAGGCAGTGATATTCACACTGGTAAATTACTGTAAACCATCAAACCTACCTTACACCTTCCACCGCCCCCAAAGCCAAAAGAGCAGATCGCTGTGCTGCTGTTAACCCAGTTACCCCCCTGATATTCATCCCTTCATAAAGGCGATCAACCTTCAGGGTTTTCATGCACTCACCTGTTCCCACATCCCAAAGCTTAATTCCCTCATCTTGACTAGCATGAACCAAGATATTACCAACAGAATTAAAGCAAACAGAACATACTCCACTACTATAAGTATGCAACACTTTTAAACAGGTGAAGTTATTGATATCCCATAGACGAATTGTTTGATCAGAACTCGCGGATGCCAAAGTGGAACCATCAGGGCTAAAACTAACTGACCATACAGTAGAAGTTTGTCCTGGCAACACTTTTACGCAAGTAAAGTTAGTGGTATCCCATAATCGAATTGAGCCATCAACACTACCACTAGCGAGCATTTTACCATCTGGACTAAAACTCAATGACCAGACTGCATCAGTGTTACCTGACAAAGTTGTTATACATTTACCTTCACCCACATCCCACAACTTAACCAAGCAGTCCTGACTAGCTGTAGCTAAAGTATTACCATCAGGACTAAAGTTAACTGACCAGATTGCATTTGTGTGACCTTCTAATGTTTTTACACATTTATGCTCGTGATTATTCCACAACTTCACGCTCGCGTCCCTACTAGCACTAACCAAGGTTTGACCATCTGGACTAAAGCTAACTGATGTTACTCCACCGCTATGACCATATAAGGTTGTAATACAATCACCAGAAATAACATCCCACAGTTTAATGCTGGTGTCATCACTGCCACTCGCTAATATAGAACCATTAGGACTAAAGCTAACTGACCATACCCAATTTGTGTGACCTTGTAAAATTCTAGTAGAGTACCCAGACGCAACATCCCATAGCTGAACTAAACCATCACAACTACCTGTCGCCAACATATAATCATCAGGGTTACAACTGACCAAAAGTACCCCACTGGAATGACCCTGTAAAGTTCTCACACACACACCTTTGCTTACATCCCATAAACGGACACTGGAATCCCTACTAGCACTAGCTAAGATTTGATCATCAGGACTAAAAATAGCTGAGTACACTTCACTGGTATGTCCGTGGAAAATTTTCACACACGAACCTTTCTGAACGTTCCACAACCTCACACTGGAGTCATGACCACCTGTAGCTATGGTTTGACCATCTGAACTAAAGCAAACTGACCATACCCAATTTGTATGACCGTGAAATGTTCTTACGCACACACCTTTACTCACATCCCATAACCGAACAGAGTGGTCACTACTGCCACTGGCAAGAGTTTTACCATCTGGACTGAAACGAACCGAGCAAACCCTACCATCATGACCTGACAAAGTTTTTATACAAATACCTGTACTGACATTCCACAAACGGATGTCGCAATCTTGACTACCACTTGCCAGGATAGAACCATCTGGATTAAACCTGACTGAACATACCGCACTAGTATGACCATACAATATTTTGAGACATTTACCTAAATAGATATCCCACAACCGAATTGAAGTGTCTAGGCTACCACTGGCTAAAGTTCGACCATCGGGACTAAAGCTGACAGACCAAACAATACCCTTATGTTTATCTAAAGTTGTTAGACAATTTCCTGTTTGTGTATCCCACAATTTGATCAATCCATCATAACCACCACTTGCCAGAGTCTGCCCATCTGGACTAAAGGCGACCGTCCAAACCACACCTTCATGTCCTTTAAATGTCAACAAGTTTTTTCCATCTACCATTTGCCACAAATGAATCTGCCCATCCATATCACCTGTAGCTAAGAATTTTCCATCTGGACTCAAGGCGAGTGAATAAATATTCTTCAAGCTTTTAGCAAATATAGACTGATTGAAAGCAGTATTTTGGAAATTAACTCCAGCTAAATTGATACACTGTAAGTCAGCTTGCCAAATGTTCAAATTTGAGAAATCATACCCTTGTAAATTTACTTGCAAATGCGCTAACAAGTTGAGGATATTGCCCGCCACATACCCAGTTAATATTGCGGTTTGATGTCTTTGCTGCTCCAGTACATCCTGCAACAAAATTACCAACTGTTGTTGACTGCCTATCTCTAGTAACAATTGTTCAAGCAAGGGTTGTATAATTAATTGCTTTTGTGTCTCCCGAATGTAGTCTTTAGCTGTTGCTTTGATTAAAGCATGGGTTTGAAATAAGCTTAAATGGAGAGACTTTTCGCCTACTAATTCTTGACAAACTTGTTGAACCAATCGCTGCGTAGTATACTCCATCACTACAGGTTGCAGGAAGAAGCGATCGCCATTTTTTTCAATTAACGACCGTTGCAATAAAGATTTAATTACTTGTGGTATGAAACGCTGGGATGAAGATGTCACTATATCAACAGCTAAATCGGCGAGGGATACTGGCTCTCGATTAATTGCCAGCCAATACATTACTTCCTCTTCTACTGCCGACAAACGCTGGAATTGACATTCCAACAAGTCGCCGATGTCTTCAAAAATTAGCGATCCCTGTGCTGCATACTCTAAAACAGAACTAATCCTACCATCGAAAAGTTCTTGGGTTCCGGCGGCTACCATCTTGAGGGCTAAGGGATTACCTCCATAATGCTCAATCAGTAATTGCCATTCTCGTTCCGTACCTGTAAACTTTCCTCTTTGCAAAAATAACTCTTGTCCCTCACTAGGATTTAATCCCTTTAATGGTAGAGACTTCACCCCTGCTCTATCTCCCTCTAACGGGATCATGTCTCTGGGTTTTTCCCTGGAAGTAATCAAAACACAACTTTGATGAGGTACTTCACCTACACACTTGAATAATTGCCCATATCCCTCGTAACCAGGACGACATTGTCCTGCTTGACCATCACTAGTTAAAATTGTTTCAACATTGTCTAAAATCAGCAGACATCGGTTTGATTGCAAACATGCTATCAGTTGCGATATTTTCCTATCAAAACTTTCGGGGATCACCATGTCTTTTCGCAACGACCACAGCAAAAATTGCAGGATGTTGGTTAATTGCTCCTCTACTGATGGTGCATTTTGCAAGCTGCGCCACACCACTACCTCAAATTCGCTTTGAATTTGCAGCCCCAACTTAACTGCTAAAGAGCTTTTGCCAATGCCACCAATTCCCAGTAATCCAACTAAACGACACCTTTGTTCTAATATCCACTGCCGTAGTTGTAATAGTTCTTCACTGCGACCATAAAATACAGATACATCCGGTGCTTCTTGCCAGTCATACTGAGGATTTGTGCGTCGGATTTCCGAGTCGTCAGGGGGGCTGGGTTGGGTGTAATCGCTTTTACACAATTCTAAGCCAAAGGCAGCAAAGGCAGCTTGCAACGAACTCCTATCTACAGGTTCGGTACGTCCCTGTATTTTAGATATAGTATGCAGTGCTAGTTGAGTGCGATCGCTCAAATCTTCCAATGTAAAATTATTACCAGCATTCTCTGCCAACTCGGCTCTAACTTTTGCAGATTGGAGCTTATCCCAGCCTTTGAGGGTGAGGATTACACCCCGATTGCGTCGAGTTTTTTGCTGTTTCATTTGCTTTACCTAAAACTATGTAGATGCTCCTTCAGGAAGGGAATGCTTTGGGACAAACAGAAACAGACAGCCTTAAAAAAATTAACCTCATTTCAAAATAATAGTATGTTTTGACCAGTTATAAACTTGACAATAATTGCGATCGCATAAGTCATCTACGTCAAATACATCTATTCATCTCACATAATCCCACAAAAGCGATCGCTGGTAGTCTCAGGTAACTACCAGTCTATTTGCCTGTTATTTGTATGGCGATCGCATTGAATTTTGAAGCACAGGCAAAGGTAATTTAACATTATTATCACTTGCAAACATTCCCCCACAAAGGCTTTGAGTTTTTTTTGGTGGTGACTAGCAGAATGCGGTGGTTTCGCTATGCCTATTCGTGAAGGTAAAGCACAAGAAATCTACATCGTTACCTCTGGTGAGATGATGGCGATGTATGCAGCAAACAACATCGCTCGCGGTATTTTGAAATATGCTCACTCCGGTGGTGTACGTCTAGGTGGTTTGATTTGTAACAGCCGTAAAGTTGACCGTGAAGCTGAATTGATCGAAAACTTGGCTGAACGTCTCAACACTCAAATGATTCACTTCGTACCTCGCGACAACATCGTTCAACACGCTGAGTTGCGCCGTATGACTGTTAACGAGTACGCTCCTGACAGTAACCAATCTCAAGAATATCGTGCATTGGCGAAGAAAATCATCAACAACGAAAAGCTTACCATTCCCACCCCAGTAGACTTTACAAGGGGATGTACATAAAACTATCATGACTATGAATATAATTTCTGTCCTGGAAGCCTTTCAGCATCAACCGTCTCTTTAAATGATTTATTTTGGTTTCAGCAACTCAAGGATTGCTATTTATCTTCATGGGTAGAATATCAATCTAAAGTAAAGATTAGAAATGGCTTTTGAATTAGCACAAAAAATATCGCCAATTCCAGATATATTAAGATGGCTACCCGTGCTTGCAAATATGGATGAAACCACTCGAAATAAATATATCGATGCTGTTCCACAACGATTGCGAGAATTTTTAGTTAAGGTATAAATTTAAGCGAGATTATTAATAGACTTGTTCTTAAATTTGCAAGCATTTACTGACAAAGCTTTGAGCCAAGTCGATTACACTCCCAGGGAATCGTTACGCGATCGCTCTTATTTCCAGCGAGATTTGCAGTAGTTGTCAATTTCTTCCTCTGTTTTTAATCTGCTGGTTAAGTTTCCACTCCGTACAAATAAACAGCGCTGCATCGCTTTCTCACCTTTCGCTTTTACTTCGATGAATACTGGACGAGGTGATGGTTTCACGATGATTCGACATACATCTTTGCGTTCGACTTGGTGGAAGGTGACATCAATTAATGTTGCTAAATCTTTTCCTAGTTTCGGTAGTAATAAATCGTTGATGAGGAATAGTTGATATGCGTCGCGTTTGTTGGGTTTGCTGAAGGTTTGATAGTCTAAGTCGAGTCCGATGATTTGTTTGTCGTCGGTGACTCCGATGAGTAATGTTCCACCTTGTTCAGTATTCAGGAAGGATGCGACGGTTTTGAGGATGACTTGCTGCATTTCCGGGTTTTTTTGGTTTTTATCCACATCCCAGAAAGCGGTTGATTTGAATTCTAATGTGGAACTTTCGTCTTGGGTGGTGAGGATGTTTATGATGTCTGCGTCTCCCGTCATTGGTGCAAATTCTCGGTATGCTTCTAGTGCATCTTGTTTGACTTGTTCGGGGACGATGGGGAAGGTGGTGAGGATATATGCAAATTCGTCTTCGGTTAAACCGTAGAGATGAGCGATGATTCCGTCGAGTTCTGCACGGAGTTTTGCACGTTCGGTTTCGTCGGTGACTCCGTTAGTGTGGGATTCTAGTCCGACGGATGCAGCGAGTTCGTCGAATTCTGGGGTGGTACAGATGAGTTTAGCAGCGCGATCGCATATTTCGTTGAAGTATTTGTCTCCTTCTGTTAGTCGTGGGATTGGTGTTTGATAAATAAAGAACATCGTCAAATTAGCAGATACCTTTTGACGTAAAGCAAAATCGAAACAGAAGCTATTTAACGCAGTACATATATATAGAAGATGCTTATTATCTTGAATTGGTAAAGTAATATTTAGAGAGTGACCACAAACAGACATTGGAGGTAATACTGCTCCAATCATTGTTCGTGTGTCACTACTTCTAGCAATTGCGCGATAAGCAAAACGATAACATTGATAATCTAATTTTTGACCTTCGTCTTTCCCATTTCTTCCTAATACAGCTTTTCTTCCTTCTTGCTCATCAACCCAATATCTCGGTTCAGCGAATTGATGGGTAAACTGATGAATCATCTTACCTTCATAAAGGGGGATTCTATTTTTTCCTGATTGTTGTTTAAATAAATGACTATCATTAGTCATGTCAAATTCACGAGTCAAACGCAAATTCCATTTATCATCTATATTGTCTCCCAATAATGGAAACTTCAGCATTTTCTCAGCAATGCGAATATCTACCTCATTTTTAAATTCCATCACCGAGAGAGAATCGGGTGATAAACGACGAATTAATGGGACGGAAATATTTACTTGTTCATTTTTGTTACTAAAAAATGTATTTAAATTTTCTACTTTTACTGCCTCTCGTGGGTCAATACGAAAAACTGTTCTAAAAGATTTAGTGTCACTACCTTTCTCAAAAGTCAGTAAGGAAAATTTAAATCGGTGGTCTACGTTATCAAAAATAAATCTTTCATTTGATAATCCAAAAATAGCATCAACTTTTGTTTTAGAAAAAAGCATTTCCCTTAACTGCTTTGAACCAAGGTCTGTGTAAATACCAGAAGGTACGATAATTCCACAAAGTCCACTATTTCGTAACAGATTAAAGCACTGTTCTAAAAATATTTTATAAAGATTAATATCTGTCCCTGCTTTCTTCCCATTCACGATAGAAATTTGGTTTTTGTATTGTTCTGCGGAACGATAATAAGCACTGATATAAGGAAATTGACTTTGATACTCTAACCAAGCTTCTGCAATTTTAGGTTCTAGCAAAAGTTTTTTCTGCTCTTTTTCAAAAGCTTTAATATCCATTTTGCTTTTTTTTACCAAATCATTATATTCAGCAAAAAACTCTCTTGCTTGTGGTTTAAATATCTCCCAAGGTGGATTAGTAATAATAATATCAAAACCACCCCTTCCCAGAATTTTATCGAAATGATAACCCCAGTGAAAAGGCTTTAAAGCAGCAATGTCATCAATCGTTAAATCACGTTTGACTGCTTTACCAGTTAACTGAACTTGCTCATACTTAATTTTCAGCTTCTGACTAAATTCTTCCAACAACAAAACATTTAATTTCTCTTGCGATTTTTTATTAAGATTATCAATCGAAGCACGCAAATTTAATAATCTTTGGTCTTGATGGGTTCCTTCATCTAAACTCGCAAATTTTTGTTTCCCATGAATAAAAGCATGTTCCTTATACATGGCAATTGACTTATTCTTTTCTTCTAAAATCCCTTGATATGTATGATAGGAACTCGATTGAAATAGACTTAATTGTAAATCGGGATTTTCTTGTTGATATCCTCGTGCTTTCGCTTTCTTGGTTAATTTAACTTTATCAAAATTTTCTGCATTAACTCCAATCAATCCAATCAAGGAATTACCAGCCATAATATTAAAATCAATATTAGGTAGTGGTTCCAATTCATCCACATCATGAGTAGAAGCAACTAAAGCGAGGAAAAGACGTAATTTAGCAATTTCCGTCGCTTCCTCCATAATATCCACACCATAGAGATTGTCGGTCACAATCCGCTTTTTAATATAGTAAGCGATGGATTTGTGAACATTTTCCAACTCTTGCAACTCATCTCTGGTTCTTGCATCCCCAATTAACTTAATTGAACCAATCGCAGCACCATAAACTTGAATCAAAGTTTTCATCGCTGCAATCAAAAATGCTCCCGAACCACAAGCAGGGTCAAGAATTGATAGTTTTGGTAAAATCTCTGTGAATAATAAACGATAAATACTTTGTTCTTTACTTAAAAGCAGTTGGTTAATATCTTCAAATTGATTGAACTTATCCGAGATAGTCTCATTTACCCGGTCTACAATTAACTTATGAATTGTGCGATCGCATAAATATTCGGTAATTTGCGGACGAGTATAGTAAGCACCAAAGGCTTTTTGGTTAATATATTTCTCGAAAATATAGCCTAAAACATCCGGGTTTATCTCGTCGTCTTTTCCTTCCGGTGTATCGTCTAAATTCCAAGTGTAACGCGCAAATAATTCTAAAACCTGCTCAAAAGCTTCGTCAGCAATAGTAATATTATATTCCTGCTCAATTCGATGTCTTAAAAACAAACCACCATTCAGATATTTAACATTTCCTACCAATGGTTTAACAGATTCATCTCTATCATTTTCCGGTTTTGCAAAAGTCTCAAAAAACAACACCTGGAGAAACTGACGATAAAATAAATTTTCTCCCCGTTGCTGACTTTCCTCTAATTTATTTTGTAAATACTCCAAATCTCCATTTGGTTTATGGCTCGATTTATCAATAAAACCCTTACGCTGAAGAAAATAAACAAACATCAAGCGATTGAGAATAATCGAAGTATACCAACGTCTATCACTTTCATGATTAATCCCTTTCACATAACCCAAAAACCGCTTATGCTCTTCCTGAAAATCCTTATAAAATTGCTTGGTAACTCGTTCAACATCAAAAGATTTTTGCAACCTTTGAGCAATTTGGACTACCGATAAACTATCATCCTCATATTCAGTAATATCAATTACTAAAGACGCTAACTTACTTAAAAATAAATCTCCCGGTTGACCTTTTACATATACATGATCGCGAGTAAAGACGCGCAATTTCGCATCTCTACCTTCTCGTTTTACCCAATACCATAAACTACGAGTCCGGGTTTCATCGATAAAAATCAGCAGATTTTCCGCTTTTAATTTCGCAATTTCTTGATGAATTGCAGCACGAATTTTCGCTTGGGGAATCATCCCATCGGTTCCTGTAACCTCAAATACAGCTACACCCGACACCTCAGCGATGCATTTATACTCGTAAGTTTTCTTACTTCGACATAGCTCAGTAACCTCCTCAATTTCCAACGGGATAGATGTTCTACGTGTCGATTGTGACCAACCTAGCTCCTCGATAAACAAATCCTCGAATTTAAAGTCACGTAATAAATCCCGCGTGCGTTGGAAATTGAGTGCCATAATATACTACCCTGTTGATATAATAAATAGAATTTTGTCTAGAATTGACGAACATAAAAAATCTGCCCATAGACCGCAGTCATGGAGCAATAGCCCTGTTAAATTCGGGGTTTTAATAGTAAATACGCAATGATACTGTTACTTTGATAGCTTCCAAATCACAAAAAGAGTGCAGAATAAATACGTAGATACAGTAGTTATGTCTAAAGCTATATACTGTCAGTGGTAGTATGTATCAGGTTAAAATTTGACTAGATAAAAATATTTTTCTAATTTGATTTCAGCATAGAATACTCAAAAGCCCTCAAAGTCCTATCCAGCAAAGGTTTAAAGGACTTGGTGTAATTACTTAAGTAAATCTACGCTTTGTAAAAAAACATCTCACGTATTTTTAAAATAAAAATAAAATTAATACAAATAATTCTTTATAGTTGAAGTATTTAAGATTATGAACATTCTCCAGCTTCTTTAATGGCAAAATCAATCACACTTTGACTTAAACGAATATTGTGATTGAGCATTTTTTCGATAGCTGTTTTAATAGACAGAGGATAACCTTCACGTTTAGCACGTAATAAAATTCCAATTGAACCTGTCACCGCAAGACCACTTAATCTAGCGATTCTTCATCCCACGGCTTCATCAATACAAACAGTTGAAATCTTCTTATCTAGCGCTAGTTGAATAACTGATGCTTCTCCCAAATCTAAAGAGTTAAATAGAAGAGGAGAAATAGTTAAAGGAGAACTTTGTTTTTGTAGCCATGATGCTGATTGAAATTCAGTGATGCCAAAGCCTGTAGTGCCACCAATTAGTATCTCTTGGTACACTTCAAAAGGAACAAGAACATCTGTATAAAGAGACTCTAAAATTTTTAAATCACCCATAGCAGCGACAAGGGCAATTAAGGGAGAAGTGTTAATAATAATTTGATTGGTACTAGGCATTTTCTAGGTCTGATAATAATTCCTCTTCACTAAGGTCAATTAAGGGAACCCCATACTCACTTAGTTTGAGGATAAAGGTGACTCGATCTACTCCTAATAATGCGGCACACATACCAGAGGAAAGACGCTTCATTTCATAAAGTTTAACAGCCATTGCCCATTTTGATTCTTGCTCAAATTCTTCTCTGGTTTTGCCAACAGCATCAGGTAATGTTTCGGGGTAGTTAATTGTTAGTTGTAAGGACATCGTTCTTCTTTCTCCTATTTGGAACACTTTAATTAAATAATATGTGATATATAGGAATCATGTTTCAGTGTTGTTGGCATAGTCTGTGCTTTGCACTTAT
>NZ_JAYGHN010000024.1:0-99645 GCF_034931845.1 Calothrix sp. UHCC 0171 | reverse complement strand
AAACGAGCATAGGAAATGTAAAGTAAATCAGGAATAGGAACCCAATCTCTACCGTTACGCTTTAAAGTCGCAGCCCATTCAATACCTATCTCACCCCTATTTTGTGCCCATTGCACCAAAAGCATAGCCAATACAAGGGTTAATTTGGAATGGAATCGTTTTGGTGACATTTTCGGCACTGCCTCCCCGTTAATGAGTTCATAGGCGATATCTCCTTGAGGGAGTGCCAGAAATTCTTCCAGGGTAAGTTGGGTTTTGAGTTGAGTCATGGTTGATTTGGGGATTGGGCGGATATGACTCTATATTAGGTTCCCGGACGAGAGCGAATATGCTCTGGGATATGATGGCGATCGCCTAATATTTCTAATAATGGTCCGTTAACGTCAAATTTAACCATACTTACCGACGCGACCAATATATTAACTCGATAGCGATAACGTCCCAAATCGATACCCAATAAACTGCAAAGCATAATCCGAATTGTGGCTTTATGGGAAACGACTAAAACATTACCTTGGGGATATTTGTCTTGGATTTCCGCAATTACAGGCATCGAACGGTTAGCAATCTCTACCGCAGTTTCCCCACTTCGTGGTGCATTCCAAGCGGGTTCTGTTAACCATTTAATATAGTTTTCGCCGTAATTTTCCTGAGCAAAGGATTTACTTTTGGTTTCCCATTCGCCGTAACTACCTTCCCTAAGTCCGTCACGCAACTGCATATCCATACCGATCGCCTCACAAAATGGCTTGGCGGTGGCAACTGTGCGTTTCATTGGGCTAACATAAGCCGCTTCCCACTTCAATTTTTGATAAACATCGGCAAAACTGTGCGCCATCTGCATACCTTCGGATGTCAACTCTGCATCAGTTTCACCACAGAAATTACCACTTTGGCTAAAAGTAGTTTCTCCATGTCGCAGAAAATATAAATTTAGAGTCATAATTTGTATCGCGATTGGGACAAAGGGGTTCGCTCACAACGAACATATCATCATCTTCTGGTGGAGTGTGTGAAACCACGACAAAGCGATCGACAAAAAAAGTAACGCACCATCAATTTTATTTCTTCCACGATTTATTGATTTTATTCAACTCCAAAATACATTTTTTGTTAATACTATTTAAGACCTTTATTTAATGACTACTAAAACAAAAGAGTGGACATTAAGCCCACCCTTGAAAAAAATAATATTCAGATTTACTTATTTGGCTGAGGAGTCATGCGTAAATATGGCTTGATTTCTTCATAGCCTTTGGGAAATTTTTGCTTCAGCACTTCTGGGTCTTTCAGCGAGGGTACAATCACGCAATCATCGCCATCTTTCCAGTCTGCGGGAGTCGCAACGCTGTAGTTATCGGTGAGTTGTAAAGAGTCAATCACGCGCAAAATCTCGTCAAAATTACGTCCGGTGCTAGGAGGATAGGTAAACGACAGACGTAGTTTCTTGTTGGGATCAATCACGAATACCGATCGCACTGTTACAGTTTCAGCCGCATTGGGGTGAATCATGTCATAGAGTGTGGAAACTGTTCGGTCTGGGTCTGCCAAAATGGGGTAATTTAATGCAGTACCTTGAGTTTCTTCAATGTCACCAACCCAACCATTGTGTGATTCTACATCATCAACACTGAGTGCGATCGCTTTGACATTTCGCTTATCAAATTCGGGTTTTAGTTTTGCTACAGTACCTAATTCGGTGGTGCAAACTGGTGTAAAATCGGCAGGATGGGAGAACAAGATTACCCAGCTATCGCCTGCCCAATCGTAAAAATTGATGTCACCGTGGGTCGATGCTTGGGTAAAGTTGGGTACTATATCACCTAAACGGAGAGCCATAGGAATTCCCTGTAAGTTACAAAGCCATACGTGTCTACTTATGCATCATGCCATAAAACACGGTATTCCGATTGGGCTTTGGTGGTTAGTTACAAAAATTTTATTTATGTATCTCTACGGAAAGACTAAGATTTTTTGATGATATTTTCATATTCCTGGATGAGTTGACGTGCGATCGCATCCCAACTATAGTTCTGTAACGCATAGTTTTGGGCGTTTTGTCCCCTTTTTTGACATTCTTGGGGGTTTTGTAAAGCTTCTTGCAGTGCGTTGGTTAAAGATTCAACTTCGGTTTTTGTCACCCAGCCCGACTGACTGTTATGTATTTCATGCCAAATATGGACTCCGTCGGAGATAATCACAGGTTTCCTTGCTACCATTGCTTCGGCTACGGCAATCCCAAAGTTTTCATAATAGGAAGGTAAGACGAATAAATCCGCAGTTTCTAGTAATGCGGATTTCAATTCTCCGGTGACAAAACCAGTAATAGTTGTATGGGAATGCAACAAGGAATTGTGGATTTGCTGTTGAATTTCTTCTTCATAATTGGGGTCTTGGGGATTAGTTCCCGCTAGGACAAAATGAAATTTTAAACCTTGATTAAGTAAATTTTCTAAAGCCGGAATTAATAAATTTAAACCCTTTTTTGGGTCAATCCGTGACATGAATAAGACTAAGGGAATATTTTGAGGGATTTTAAATTTATCAAGAAGATGATTATGACTTTCTCGATTAATCTTTTCTGGTTGAGTAGGTATAACGCCCAAAGGTAAAACTAAATCATGGGTTTTTACTCCAAACCTTTCCGAGACTTTCGCCTCTTGATTACTAGTAAAGTGAATAGCTGCTGCACCTGCCATATTCGGACGCTCTAACAGTGCTGCATAAATTTGTTTTAATTGCTTTTTCTTGCGTAAATCCGCAGGGTCTAAAGTTCCCAAGGGACGGAGAATATAAGGTAATTTTTGCTGACGACAAATTCTGGCTGCAAAGCTACTAACAGGTGAAAACAAAGCATGAATATGTGCCAAATCATATCCATTGGCATGTTTGTTTAACCAATTCAATAAATCAAGAGAAAACTTATAGCGACGAAACGGAGAACAGCGAAAATAAATAATCTCATAACCGTCTTTTTTGACAGGTTTATTTAAGGGAACATCCAAAGACTTTTGACCGCGATCGCCATTACTATCTGTCGTCAAAATAGTCACTTCCACACCAGCTTTTGCCAGTGATGGTGCTAACCCTAAAACCATTTGGCTGGGACCACCATAAATTAAGGAAATTGAGGGAATAATCTGTAAAACTTTCATAGATTAATTTGGTCACTATTCAATTATTAATGATTTCTTGTATTTATTAAATGGGCTAATTATCAGTGATTTTTGTGCTATTTACCGGGAGTATATCAATTTTGCAAAAATAAAATTTGTAATGGAAGCATCTTGCTCCCTAATATCCAGGAAGCGGGCTAGAAGCCTACTACAAAAACCAATTTACACATTTGAGATGCTCCCTATTTACCCATATCAAAGACCAATTAATTACTACTCATTAACCAATTCTCGATAAAACTCTAACTGCTGTTTTGCTAAAGCCTTATTCGTATACTTTGACATTGCTTTTGCATAGCCTAATTGTCCCAAATTATGAGCTAATTCAGGATTCTCCATCAACTGTATTAAACAATTTGCCAGTGCTTCGGCATTACCTTCAGGAAATACCATTCCAGTATTCTCAATTACGTGAGGAATTTCCCCCGAATCTGAACCAATGACAGGGACTTGACATCCCATTGCTTCGATAATTACATGTCCAAATTGCTCTTTCCAACCAACAGATGTCAAAGTTTTAAATTTATAAGTAGTCTCCGATGGCAAAACTAATGTACTCATCAAATTAATATACTGGGCAACTTCATGATGCCCGACACTTTCAACTATAATAATTCTATCTTGAATATTATGTGCGATCGCCTTTTTCATCAATTCGTCTTTCAACTCACCGCGACCTAATAATAGACATTTCCAATCCTTATTTTTGATACTTGATAGAGCATCTATTAGGGTTAAAATACCCTTTTCTGGAACAAATCTACCTACAAATCCAACTATAAATTCCCCAAGCTTAATTCCTAACTTTTCTGCTAACTCTGGTTGTAGTTTAGGAGCAAATAAATTTTCATCAATTCCCAATTGCGGCATAACTTTTATAGCGCCGTTGTAGCCACGTTGACGTAAAATTTCCGCACCATCTTGATTCCCAGAAATAATTCCGTGTGTATGATTAAGATTAAAATTTTCCAGTATAGATGCTGGTAAATTTAGTTCATAAGGTAAATTCCACCAAGTAAAAAAGATATTTTTAGCATTCAATCCTAAAAGCTTATTCAAACTAATCATTTGAGCATAAGCTAAAGCTTTAGAACCTTGTTCAACTTGGATAATATCGGGTCGATATTTTTTTAATACTGAGATTAAATCCGCACCAAATGTCAGTAAACCTTGATGATTTTGGCTGAAGTTGGAAGCTGGAACTATGCGAAATCTACCTTCATCTTGATATTGAGTTTCAATGATTTTATTTTGGACTCCGCCAGGATTCCAACGTTTGGGGACAACTACTGTTACTTCCGTATCTGATTCTAGCCGAGATAATGCCCGTAATTTTTCACAATTTAAGTCTACTATATATGTATGACTAGCTACTAGGATTTTCATGAATTGATGATTGGCTATTTAGTTAATGGAACAACGCTGACAGAGATATATTCACAGACAAGTAAGGTCAAAAAATAAGTCAATGATTCAATAGTTTGCCCAACTATTAAACATTAATTGATATTTATTAATCGTGAATTAACAACAATTAAAAAACGACTTAAAATCCAACTTTCTCATCTAAGTGAGTGTAAATCTGTCCATCATTCCAGTTTGATTGAATCACAGTCGCCAAGGCTTTCATAAAACCTAAAGTATAGAAGATAAAGCGAGTCAAAATTTTGAGAGGAGAACCACTTTTATGACAAGGAGGACGACCGAGAACATGACAGTCAAATAAACGCGCATAGAGACGCAATGCTTGACTAAATGTGAGATTATTTAAGCCTAATAAAAAATGGTTATGATAGAAAGTCGTTTGGTATTTAGTTGAACGAGTGCTGATATCGTGGCAGCCACCAGTCTCCTCTCCTAAATGAACTAAATGTGCTTCTGGATCGTACCAAATTTTATATCCTGTTTGACGAATTCTCAAGCAAAAATCCGATTCTTCCCGCACTGCACTACCGCGAAATCTTTCATCAAAATGTAAACCATACTTTTCAAAAAGTTCGCGACGGAATGACATATTACAACCCCTGGCTGTTAACACTTCCTGGGGTTTAACCGTATGGACTAAATCAATATAATACCAAGCAATTCCCGGATCCATTGCCTGTGGAGGAAGATATTCAATTGTTTTATAATTACTATCTCCTTGCGTCCGTCCTTGAGAAGCGTCAGCCATTTTCATTCGATCAAAAACACGTCCTGCGACTGCACCAATTTCGCTTTTCTCCAGATAATTTTTGGCATGTGCTTCTAAAAAACCAGATTCAAGGCGAACATCATCATCTAAAAATAAAATTATCTCACCCGTCGAGCGTCTGACTGCATAATTTCTTGCGCCAGGTAGACTTGCCCAATTAATCCGAAACCATTTAATTTTGTTCGCTGCTGTTAATTCCGTGAGGTAGCTTTCAATTTCAGGTTTATGTTGTGGAGTTTGGTCTACAACCAATATTTCGTAATTAGGATATTCCTGTTTTAAAACATCTTCAATGCTATCGCGTAGAGGTTCTTCGCGCCCGTAAGTTGGTATAATTACTGAAATAGAAGGTAAAGTCATTTTAATCGTTAATGGTAATTGGTGAGTAAATTCCGGAAATTACTATTTCTTTTGTTTGCTTTTTTGCCCTTGCACCCTTTCGACTTGTTCTTCCTGAAGTCGCTCTAACCTGTCAATTTCTGGTAATTTTAAAAGAATTCCAGCAGCAAACCAGTAGTAAACAGCCACTGGGTCTACATCCAGAGGGTAGTAATAAGTGTTGTAACTAATAAACAATATAAACACCCACATTGCCGCTCCGTAACTGCGGAAATTACGGTTTTTTATTGAACGGTAGGTACGGAAGCAAATTATTGTTAAAGTTGTTACCAGTGCTAAAAAGCCAAGTACGCCGAATAGTCCGACTTCATGCATGACTTTCGGGTAGTATGTTTCCAAAAGTTTAGTATTGCCAAACGCACGGGCTGAGTTAGTCGCACGTCCTAAGCCGTTTCCCAGAGGACCATCGAGATTTTTCCACACCTCTTCAAACTGTGAGGTGATAAATTCATAAGGTGGCGAAGCTTCCCAGCGACTAACAAAACTTTCTGTTCGTTCTTGGATGACTGTGGGGTTACTCGCGATCGCAATTCCCAAAATCATTACTAGTCCTCCAAAAACTGGTATAAAACGCTTCAAATTGGCTAGTTGCCCCGTCAGTAGCAGACAAAGTATAAAACATGTCGGTACTAAGGCTAAGGCTATTCGCTGACCAGAGACCACCGCATTAATAAATACCACTGCCATTGAACTTAACCCAGCGATGCGCCATAAGAGTGAGGGGTCAGAAAATCCAGTTGCAAAGGAAAAAAATGTACTGGAAATGAGAAACCAAGCCCATTGCCAAGGGGCTACAAAGGTTCCTGGTAAACGAATCATCCCCTGTGACGGACTGTAGACTAAAGAACCACCAAAATAACAACGGGCTTCCAGTGTGGCTTTGAATAATGCTGCACCTTCGGCATCTTTAGTTCCTTCACAAATGCCTACCAAAAGTAATGCGTATTGAATTATACCGAGGATGCAACAAATAATAATCATCACGATTTGCAGGCGCGTGATTCGTAAAAAGTCTGTTTTGTTACGGATTATGTGATAAAAACAACCAATTAATGGTACGTAACCTAAAAATACTTTTAATCCCAAAATCCCCATGCCCAGGGGAAATTCTTTAGGGACTGGTTTGAATGGTGATGCGGGGGTTGGGTTAAATTGTTGTGAACCATTGACGAATAGTAGCGTCAAGATGCAGATTCCCAGGAGAATAAATAGGGGTGTTGTTATTCCTTTAGGAATGATTAGGGGTAAACGTCGTTTTTTCAGGTTTTGCCATAAGCCAATTAATGCTGGGATGTAGAAGGCATCTTTAGCTAGCTGCAAGATGGGACTATTGCCAATGTAATAGGTGATGGTTCCCCCAATGGGGACGTAGATAATAAAGGCAATTAAGGCATAATTTGGGTATTTGTAGGATAGTGACAAGATAATCACAGCGAGAACACCGGGAACGGCAGCTTTGATGCCACCAACAAGGAAAAGGATTAAACCTAGGAATAACCCACCACCAACAGCCGTAGAAAGGATACTAGTAAGTTCTTTTTTGGCTTGGGCTGCTTTGCGTTTTTGAATTAGCCGTTCTTTTAAGTCAAGGGTTGATTTTTCTGTTTTGGGTGTTTTTGCTGATTTTTGGGATTTAGATTTACTTTTTGCCATGAAAGAGGAGCCAAGGGAAGGGTAATTTTTATTACTTCAATATTTAGTTTTAATGCATTATTTTTAATTCATCCCTGGATTTTATTGCTTTCAGTGCTTTTACGTAAAATTTATTATTGATGAGTATAAATAAAAGAAAAACAAAAAACATATCCCCGACCTCTTAGAGAAATCAGGGATATTTACAAAATTATTGGAAATTATTTCCAAATCAGGACGTGATATTGCGCGCTGGCGAATGTGTTCTGATTTTTTATAGGTTTAACTTATCAAAATTAATCTACCAGGTACTCTTGTACTGTTGCGACTAAAGTTTCTGCCCAGTATTGGGTAATTTGGGCATCTTCAGCTTCAACCATGACGCGAATTACTGGTTCGGTTCCTGATGCCCGAACTAATATTCTCCCTGCCTCTCCCATTGCAGATTCGGCTTCGGCGATCGCATTTCTGACTTCTTCACATTCTTCCCATGCCATGCGCTTGTTGCGGTCTTCAACACGCACATTCTTTAATATTTGAGGATAGGTGGTAAAACTTTGGTCAACTAGTTCACTTAAACTAATTCCCCATTCCCGTACTAGGGCAGCAATATGCAATGCAGTTAATAAACCATCTCCTGTCATCCCATAGTGACGACATAAAATATGTCCCGACTGCTCACCACCTAACATTCCCCCAGTTTTAAACATTTCGGCTTGAACGTATTGGTCGCCTACCGCAGTCCGAATCAGCTTACCACCTTGTTTTTCCCACGCCCGTTCAAATCCTAAATTTGCCATGACTGTGGAAACGATTAAGTTATCGGGGAGTTGTTGCTGTTGGCGAAGTCTTTGCCCCCAGAGATAGAGAATATAATCACCATCTACCTTGCGTCCGCTATTATCTACCGCCAAAACTCTATCGGCATCGCCATCAAAACCAAAACCCATGTCGGCTTGATTTTCTTGGACGGCTGCTTGCAATAAGTCTAAATGTGTAGAACCACAATTAACATTAATCCTGTCACCATCAGCTGTGTTGTGGAGACAAATAACTTCAGCCCCCATTGATTTGAATACTGATGCCCCCAAACCTACGGAAGCACCCCAAGCTAAATCGAGAACTATTTTCATCCCGGTGAAATTTAGCTTACTTTGTAAGGGTTTTTTCAATGCTTCAGCATAATTTGATACTAGTTCTGGACGTGCATAATGCCGCCCGCAATTACTTATTGGTGCGACTGGAGTAGTAATTCCTCGGAGTCCGGATTCAATTTCTGCTTGTAAATCCTTCGATAACTTCATCCCATCTGCACCGAAAACCTTAATACCGTTGTCTTCCGGTGGGTTGTGACTGGCAGAAATCATCACACCGCCAATAGCGTGACTAATACTTGTCAAGTAAGCCACACAAGGAGTCGGACACAAGCCCAAATACCAAACTTCAACTCCGGCGGCTGTTAATCCGGCACTCAAAGCCATTGCTAACATATCGCTGGAGTTTCTAGAGTCTTGCCCTAGCACAACTGGACCTTCCACTGCCCCATAGCTACGTAGAACTATTCCAGTCCAAAATCCAATTTGTAATGCTAAGGGAGCACTTAACAAATCTCCGACTCGTCCGCGAATGCCATCGGTTCCGAATAAGGCAGTTGTGGGCAACGAGATTACGCTTGTTCCCAAACTACTTATATCAGTAGTAGAACCCTCGCGAATAGCATTTTGAGTCCGAATTATAGATGAGACCATAAGTTTAAACACTCCACACAGTCACACTGGAGAATATCACTTTATACATTAGTTAAACAATTATTCCCAAATACTTGGGCTTCGAGACTAGTTTAAGTCTTTCTTTTTACAAATCTATGCCACTTTGGCTGATTTTTCAGCGAAAATGCTTATGTATTTGGCGAAGCATTGATAAAATTTTATTAAAGTTCCTAATCATGCTTAAGTATCAGTACGTTTCAATACTTCGGTTTATGAAGTTATTCTGATACCCATACTAAAATTTAAAGGGATTAAACAATATTTCTCCCGTATCAATGAGTCATAAAAAAAGATGGAATACTTGCAAACTGAGAAAAATGACCTTGATCACTTAATCAAAATTTACATATTAATACCCCCGACTTCTCGGAAGAAATCGGGGATATAGTTGCTTGTCATGATGACAAATCAAACAAGTTAATTTGCTGCTATTGGGTTTTATCGTAGGAGAAACAAACCCAGTTGTAGAAATTAGTGCGATCGCCTCTGGGGGATCTGAGTTAAACTACTGCCATCGGACGACTGCCTGCCGAATGGCGATCAATTACTTGGTCGATTAAACCATATTCTTGAGCTTCTTCGGGCGACATAAAGAAGTCACGTTCGGTATCTTCGACAATTTTCTCAAAGGGTTGTCCAGTATGGTCGGCTAAATATTCGTTTAAGCGACGTTTATGATAGAGAATTTCTTTAGCTTGAATTTCAATATCGGTTGCTTGTCCCTGTGCGCCACCTAAAGGTTGGTGAATCATGATTCGCGAATGGGGAAGGCTCATCCGCTTGCCTTTTGTACCAGCGCTGAGGAGGAATGCACCCATACTTGCCGCCAATCCCGTACAAATTGTACACACATCCGAGCGAATGTATTTCATTGTGTCGAAGATACCCATACCAGCAGTTACCGAGCCGCCAGGAGAATTTATGTACATGTAGATGTCTTTTTCGGGATCATCGGCATCTAAAAATAGAAGTTGAGCAACAATCAAGTTAGCCACACTGCTATCAATCGGTTGCCCCAAGAAAATAATACGTTCGCGCAATAGCCGCGAATAGATATCAAAGGCGCGTTCGCCTCGACCCGATTGTTCAATAACTATAGGAATCATGCAGCTAAGACAAGTGATTTTAGTATATTTTATCGATTTCGGCGATCGCTTGCTGCCCAATTAACCGAACAATGCGATCGCAATCCCCCGTAGGTTGGATGCAGCTTTGGCATAATTAGGTAAAGAATCAACCCCGAAGTCTTTTTGCATCACTAATTAGCCATTGATTACTAGAAGCATCCCAGACTAAAGTAAAACGCACGGAGGCAGGTGAATTTTGTCCATCTTTCAGCAAATAATTTAATTCTGCGTATACTGTTGCTGTATTGGTACTTTCTTTGACTAATCTGACTTGATTGATACCAACTTTTGCGACTTGTCCTTGCCACCAATCTGTATAGGAAGCATAGCCTTGTGGGTGTAATCTTCGATTCCTTTGAAAAGCTGGAGATAACTTATTCCAAGCGGCTTGAATATTGCCGTTATTAATTGTTGTGTAGTAATTTTCGACAAATCCTTGGGCTGATGGTTTCTCTATTTGTTTTTCTGGTGGTTTTTCTGGTGTTTTTTCTATTGGCTTCTCTATTGGTGGTGGGGGTGCTGTGGGAGGGATTTGTGTTGGTTGTACAGGTGTTTCAGGGGTGGAATTTTCTGGTGCTTCACTTTCTGTCGGTTCTGAAGTTGCGGTTGCTTCGGGAGAAGGTGACAAAATTGGTGTTTCAATGGCTGTGGGTGGTACGGTTTCCTGTGGTTGGATGATGGGGCGAGGACGACGTGTTAGTTGTGGTTGGGAAATTTGTACTGGTGCTTCTGCTGGAACTTCTGTGGGTGTTTCTTCTGGAGTTTCTACGGATGCTTCTGCTGTTGGAGAACTGGATATGGTGTTTTGGGGATTTAGTTCTTTGTCTGCAACTTCTGGAGAGGAATTGTTGAATGCAGAGGCAATAACTACTGCCCCAGTGATTAAACCTGCGCCAATTAATAAGCCGAATATGATGTTTTTAGTATTACTTGAGTTAGATATTGGAGACGAAATTTGCGGAGAATTGGCGACAGCAACTGGTACTGTTTGGCGTGAGTTTTGTTGTTGATAATTATTAGGCGTGGTATTGATGGGAACTGTATTTTGTTGTGTGGAATTTTGGGGAATGTTATATGTGGGAGATTGGGTAGCAATGGTAGGTATAGATGCAGCCGAAAAACTGTTTTGCAGTGCTGCTAACATTTCTCTGGCACTCGAAAAACGTTGTTGCGGTGCAAACTGGATGCTTTTTTCCAACAGCATGGCGAATGCCGGAGTCGTATTGGGTGCATATTGTCGCCATAATACTGCCCCAGTCCCGGGGTCGTTTGGTATATCTTGTGGCAATTTTCCTGTCAGTAAGTAAATTGCTGTCATGCCCAAACTGTAGATATCGCTAGCAAACATTGGTCTTCCTACCGACTGCTCACTGGGCATAAATCCTGGTGTTCCAATCACAATTGATCTTGTGGAATTCCCGGAGGGCGTGAAGACTGTACCGATAGTTTCTTTGACTGCACCAAAGTCGATTAATACTGGTTTATTGTCTGCTTTACGAATAATAATATTATCAGGTTTAATATCTCGGTGAACAATACCTCGACGATGCACATAATCAAGTACAGGTAAGAGATTAATTAGTATGTCTCTGACGGAGTTTTCCTCCATTACACCTTGAGCTTGAATTTTGGCGTTGAGTGTTTGCCCTTCGATATATTCTTGTACTAAATAGAATTGTCCATCTCCTGATTGAGTATTGTCGGAAAAATAGGCATATAAACGAGGAATTTGATTGCTTCCGTCACCCAGCTCCTCTAAGATTGCTGCTTCTCTTTGAAACCTCTCTTGTACCATCTGGTAGACTTGAGGATTATTATTGATAGGTTTTAGCTGCTTGATAACGCAGCGTCGCCGAGATGGCATTTGGGTATCTTCAGCGAGGAAGGTATCTCCAAATCCACCGCTTCCTAATGTCTGTATTACACGATAGCGGTTATTGAGCAGCATTTGCATTCACTAGCCAGTCCAAGGGTGTGTCCCATACATTCTACCGAAGAAGGGGAAAGGGAAAGAGGTAGGAGTCATATCATGTCTGGTTTAATACTTATCATTGAGAGTGACACGGAGACTTAAAGGACGTGGGGAGGCGGAGAAATTTTAATTGTAAGTGATTAGCCGAACATGGTATCAGAGTAATTTTTAATTAGTCAACAACTGTCATCGCTCACTACCTAAAATGTAAAAGATTAAATCGAGTTTGATGTTTCTTAATATACATAACATTCCGCATTTCTAAATTTGATAAACGCTTTAATTTATCAAATTCCTGTGGTGAATATCGACGAGTATACCAAGGTTGTTGATTGAAATAGCTTTGTAAGCCTGGAGTCTCAAATCCACGACCTAGACGTGCGAAAATAGAGTTTCGCATAATGTCTAATTCTAGAGCGCTTTTACCTTCTAAATCTGCGTCGGTTACGGCTCTTTCTGATAACCAAGAATAATCATTGTCTTCTTCATTTGTGGGCGATCGCCAGGTTTGATTATTTGATATGCTATTGGATATGCTGGCTGAGGGAGATGGCGACGAATCAATGGGTTGTGGGGCTAGAGTCGGAGATTCGAGACTTTCTTGCGGAGTATTTGTTGTTAATGCTGTTGGTGATGATGGTTGTTTGATATTGATTGAGACGACACCAGCAATTACTAATCCTCCCACTAATCCAACCCCAATTAAACCACCTCTGACAATATTTTGATGATCATTTTTCTGGGGGCGGCTGTCGCCATTGCTGGCGCTTTTATTCGATTGAATTAAATGTTCAGTTGCAGCTATGTCTGAGATACTTGTGGGATTATTGAGATAAGGATATTGTGTTGGCATGATGGAATTGGCTGAGGCAATTAAGGCATCAAGCATTTCTCTGGCATTTGCAAATCTATCTCGCGGATGATATGCGATCGCGCGATCGATTAGTGCTATAAATTTAGGATTAATATTGTGGTGAATATTACTAAGATGTTCTTGCCAAACAATTTCTCCTGTTTGTGGGTTAGTTTCCAGTTCTTGCGGTTGTTTTCCAGTTAATAAATATATCGCTGTTATCCCCAAGCTATATAAATCGCTAGAATAAATTGGTCTACCTGCGGCTTGTTCGCTAGGCATATAACCTGGTGTTCCAATCACAATAGAACTTTTTGTTGAACCTTGGGAATTAATCACAGTTCCCATTAATTCGCGCACTGCACCAAAATCAATTAGTACGGGTTTGTTGTCTTGATGTCGCACAATGATATTGTCAGGTTTGATGTCGCGATGAATGATGCGTTTCCCATGAATAAAATCTAAAATAGGCAACAAATTCGCAAGTAATTCTTGAACTTCATTCTCGCTAAAAAAGCCTTTTTGTCTGACTTTGGAAGTTAATGTGGTTCCTTCAATATATTCTTGCACTAAATAAAATTGCCCATCTTGCTGAAAATATGCATATAAAGCTGGAATTTGATTGTGACTTCCTCCCAATTCTTCCAAAATAGCTGCTTCGCGTTGGAATCTTTCTTGTACAATTTGATAAATCTGCGGATTTTCCGTAATTGGTTTGAGTAATTTAATCACACAGCGCCGATGCGATGGCATTTGTGTATCTTCTGCTAAGAAGGTTTCACCAAATCCACCATTCCCTAAATTTTGGATTGCACGATAACGATTATTGAGCAGCATTTACATTGAATATACATTTAATTTATATTATGGACTTTGTTAGGATACAAACCAATTTTTATCAAACCTATTGACGAAACAATTTTTATAGTTTAACCAAATAAATCATACAATCTTAGCCAGTTAAATTTACCAAATTATATCAGAGAAGTGATAATATGACTTTTTTGATTAATATTTGGCGAGAGTATTTAACGCCAACTCAAGCTTTTAAAAATTTTGTAGAGATTAACCAATACTTGCTCATAATACTCAGTAAATTTAATTAAGATACCTGGAGAAAAATTAGTAGTAAACTATCAAAATTTTAATCCTAATAAGTTCCAATAATTGATAAATAAAATAAATATTATATTGCTAATTGTAATGATGGCATAATAAAGCTTATGAAGATAAAAAACTCTTTTCTGATTGCATAAACTCCAAGTAGAAATCATTAGCATAAATGTCATTCCACTGGTAAACAAAGGAATGTAAAGTAAAGCCTTATAAATAGCATTGATTCCATAAATTAAGTTAAAATAATCCAAGTCTCTCAATGATAAAAAGAATAAACCTGCTAGGATAAATATCAAGTTTAATATGCTGATTAATACTGCTAAATATTTTGTATGATATGTATATTTATTTCTTATTTTCGCTTTAATTAATTGAATATTTAAAAATAGAATTTTATGTAAAATGTTTGATTTACTATTTTTGGGGCTGAGAGTAAATATTATTTGCAGTAAAAAATGTAACAAGTTTTTAAATAAATTTATAGGACGTAATACTTGATTTCGCCTAAAGGTAATAGATGCAGGGTGATTACTTACAGACTGGGGTTTAGACAAGTAGCAAGAATTCATGGTTGCAGAATGCTTGGCATCTGTATCTCTATAGGTTGCGAGCTTTGTATCGGAGTTTAAACTTAAGTTTAAATTTAATTTTTTGACATCGTCATCACAAAATTCAATAATTAATTGCAAACTGAAAGTTGCTATTTTTTTGAAGAGTGGGATTAGACAAGTAGAAATAAAAATAAATAGAAATACAATTATTAGCCATCGATGAAATAAAATATCTTCATACCAATTGTTCTTTTTAAGTGTAAATATTCCATCAAACAAATAATTAATTTTCCCTTGTTTATCCTCCTTAAATGCAATGTATTTGTCACCTTCTATAGATTGAAACAAAAGTGGCTCAACTTGTAAGTAATTTTGATATTCATAAACTAAAATACCATTATTTTTGACTTCAACATTAGTATAGTAAGGATAAAATAGTTTACTTAATGTGGTTTGTGATGTAATAGTATCTACGTAACTTCCCTGAAAACGCCGAAGAGATTTATTGCTCTCTTTAAAAACATTTTTTAAACTAGGTTTATCTGGGATGGGATAATATTGATTAAAAATTTCTTTAATTAAATTAGAGTCGAGTGAAGAATTAGAATTACATGCTACAAATATACCCAAATTGTCTTGTGGAACTAATACAAGTTGGCTGACAAAACCTTCTATTAAACCGCTATGACGGATAATTCTTAAATTATTACGGAATTGTTCACGAAAACCGTAGGCAATACCAGAAAGGCGCGAATCACTAGTAAAATGCTGCTTGTGCATTTCCGCAACTGTTTCTGGCTGAAGAATTTGCCGATCGCCATAACGTCCTTGTTGTAAATGGGCTATCATAAAGTGGGCAATGTCTGTCGCAGTTGCGTTTAAAGCAATGGCTGGTGCTTGATGTTCGTAGGAATAAGCTATTGGTTGATATTTATTGTTATCGTATTTGTAACCAACTGCTAAATCTGCTTGTAAATCTTTGGGTAATGGTTGCTGAAAGCTACTATGGTATATTTCTAATGGTTGAAAAATATTTTTATCAATATATTCAGCAAAGGGAACTCCAGAAATAACTTCGACTAAATAACCAGCCAATGCCATTCCATAATTAGAATAAACTGTCACTTTGCCAGGAGGAAATATGCGTTGGGGTTTCTTTTTTGCTAAGTGTTCTCCAAGTGGCTGTAACTGGCTGGGATTACGTGCTGACATTCCAATATAGTTAACATCAAGTCCTCCTGTATGTGTGAGCAAATTTGCAACTGTGACTGGCTCAGGGTAATTTTTATCTAACTGAAAATTTTTCAGATATTGATTCACGTCTTGATGAAGATTTATCTTACCTTGTTCAACAAGTTGCATTACCGATGTGGCTGTAAATAACTTAGAAATAGAGGCGACGCGAAATAATGTTTTGTCTGCTATGACTGGTATTTTTTTTTCTAAATTTGCATACCCATAAGCTTTTTGAGACAAAATTTTGCCGTCTTGAACTAAAGCAAAAACTAAACCAGGAACATTATCTGCCTGCATATTTTCAGGAACATATTTATCCAGAAAAGTTTCCAATTTCTGTGAATTAATTACCTGTTTCTCTGAGGTGATGAAAGGATGAGTTGTTTGGGCAATTACTGGCAAAGAAAATGATATTAGTGCTATTAATATAACAGAAAAAATAATTAGTAGATACTTCATGCTATCTGTGTATCGCCTCAAAGCAAAAATTAAGACGATTGCTGTAATTTAATGAGCAGTAAAATCTGCTTTTGTCAAGATAATAAATATAGCACACTTATAAAACAAATGATACAAAGAACACAAACACTACAGATTATCCAAACAATATTTCTCATTTCATCCCTGTAGACTTCATCATGTCCGGTTGAATACTTATCATTAAGACTGACGCGGAGAAATGTTAAAAATTAGCTCACTCAAAACCCAAATCCTAGGTCGAGCAACCCCATTTTTTGTGTTTTACACTAGGTAAAGAATATTACCAGTATTACTTACCTATTCAGGTTTCACTACCCAAACCGAACAATGAGCTTCTTCTACAACTTGACTGCTTACCGAACCTTGGACAATTCGCGTCATTCCTGTTAAACCGCGACTACCAATTACAATCAAATCAGCTTGATGAATATTCGCCAGACGAATAATTTCTTCTGCCGGGTTGCCGTTTACAAGTTCTAAATCACTATCTACAGGTAACTCAGCCTGGTATGATTGTAACTGCTTCTCAACTTGTAAGTAGGAAATAGTTGATGATTCTGAGTACGGACGATCTGCTGGGTGTTCCGCCTCGGAATTTGATGTCGGAAACACGTGACAGAGAATAATTTTACCATCACTGGGTAAAATTAATTGATGTACACTTTGCATAACTCGGTCTGCAATATCCGAATCGTCTAGAGCTACCAAAATATTTTTTAGCACCGCGATCGCTCTCCTCAAAATAAACCCTAAACTAATGACTGGGATAATGTGTTTATCAGCCAGACAAGGCAAATCTTCAGTTCAAATCTGAAGACCGAAATTTGTAAAGCCTCTAGACTTTCAGTTTGCAACTTTTATCGCTCTTTGGATAAAATTCTAGGAAAAAATTAACAATTGGTGATTGTGCGATCGCTATTTGCAGAGATTACATAATATCAGGTTCGCATACCTTAGCTCGCTGATGATTATCAAGCGATCGCAAGTTGAAAAAAATAACAATGCCTACGCTTGTTAAGCAAATCGGGATAAATATCTGTAAAGTTTTCGGAACTTTTATCACTTTAATGCTTGAGAGAAAAAATGCTGGCGCGATGTCCGAATATTTTTTACTTTTAGTATTATATCCCGGCTTGCTCAAATACAGAATTAAATCAAGTATATTTTTATAAAAATATATTAGTTTAATCAGAGTTTATACTGAAAATATTGAATTTTTCCGAAATGACTCCGTAAATTTCGGTAGATTTTACATATTTGTATAAATTCTCTAGGCTGTTTGTAATTTCAGTAGTTATGATGGTCTAAATGCTTAGTAATTACGGAAATAAGCTTTACTAGCTAAGACTTTGAGGGCGAAGTATGGGAGAAACTATCAAAAGCCAAAAAACTGGCAAATTTATCGATTGGTGGGCACATGTTGCTTTAGGAGCTTTTTTGTTAAGCTTTTTAACAATAATTGTCTCACCATTTTTTCAACGCACTTTGCTGTATAAAACGATAACTGCTAGCGACGATGAAGTTGTCAAATTAGCACCAGTGCAGTTAAGTGCAAATTCCCTCGGTGCGATGAGTGTAGACGCAGAAGCCCAGATTGGTGTGAATGAGTGGGCAACCTTTGAAATCCAACTTCTCGACGAAAGCGGCAAAATTGTCGCTGCCGGGATTAAGGAAGGCTGGAGAGAGACGGGAACCTGGTATGAGGATGGGGAATCGGGAACTTGGGATGAGTCTGATACCCTTGGTGGTATGGATGTCAAAGCCAAGAAAGACGAAAAATTGACAGTTGCGATCGCATTACTGGAATATGGGACTATCCAAGGACAAGAAATTGATAAACCTGTGCCTTTTCGAGTTACTGTCAAAAGTGGGGTAATGGATGCTGGTAATTTATGGTTTGGTGCGATCGGATCATTTTTTCTGGCAATCATCACAATGACGGTGGCTAAGAAAAGTGGCAAAAAAGTAATCAATGAAAAGATTATGGATAGTGATCCCACAGGAAGGGCAACTGTTGGTGGAGAAAATAAACTTGTCCAAGTTAAGGTGGAAATTGAAGCTGACGAAACCACACCTCCTCAGCTAGAAGTTTGTCTATTTGTTAATAATGCTTACGGAGAACAGATTTTTGCTGACTCTGCAATGGTAAATGTCAGCGTCACCAAAGATGATGGCAAGTTCAAGAATGCGACTGCAAACTTAAATAAATACTTTGTATTCCCACAAGCGGCTTCCTATGGTTTTCATGTAGAAGTACATCCTGATGAGCCAATTGATCAAACAAAGCTAATCGTTAAGGAGGGCGCTCGCACGCTTTTCCCTGTAGATGTTGTGGAAATTGGGGCAACTACTTAATTTGTTTGGGATTGTGTAATTAATTTCCAAAAAACTGTTTTGTGCGTCTATTTATTTTAGATTGATTGATTTTAGATTTCTTGACTTTAAATTTTAGAATTTTAGGTTAAAAACACAGATGCTTGTTAAAATTCTTGCTGTTGGAACTGTAATTTTTGTGATTGCGAATATTACTGCTGCTGCCAGTTCTAGTTCATCACTTGTATTACGCGATTCTAACACCAGTAAATATTCTTCTCGTTCGGGAACAAACTACTCAGGAAGAACTAATTCTAACGGTGTTTGGATTTTTTATTCTTCTCGTTCTGCTTATGAAGGTTTTCAAGGCGGTGGTCCTGGAAGTGGGAAATGATGTCAGGTTTGTCTAGTTTTATTTAGGTTTATCTTTAAATATATTTGGGATTTGACTATGGAACAGGGGGTTAGTAGTAGCCATGATGATTCAATCTTTAATAGCCAAGATGGCAGCCAAAATAATCAGAGAAATACTGTAAATGAAAGTATTAATTTTACAAAAAAACAAAGAAACTTATTACTTATAGCTGCGGCAGTTTCTTCCGGTAGTGGGCTAGCAGTAGAATTACTTTTAGGCAATCTCGCTAGCTATTTAATGGGAAATCAAGCACTTGCCTATGGGATTGCGGTAGGTGGCTTCTTAGCCGCAATGGGTATTGGCTCATACTTAAGTAGATTTGTTGCAGTTGACACCAAAGGAAGAAAATTACAAAAAGATTTATTATCAACCTTGATTAGTGTTGAACTCGCGATCGCACCTCTAACTGCAATTTTACCCTTAATTCTGTTCGCATTATTCGTGACTGATAGTAGCTTAATCTGGCAAGGTTTATTTGTCGTCACGATCATTTTAGGGACTTTAGCAGGTTTAGAAGTTCCTTTATTGGCGCGAATGTTGGAACTGGCTGAAGGAATGCGCGAAGCAATTGCAGGGGTTTTAGCATTAGATTATTTGGGGGGTTTGTTTGGTTCCCTAGCTTTCCCATTGTTGCTACTACCTTGGTTAGGCATGTTTCCCACAGCATTTGTGCTGGGTTCCTTACCAGCATTTATGGTATTTGCGATCGCTCGTAGTTTCCCACACATGCGACGTTGGGGATATACGGGATTAATTTTGGGTGTGGTGTTGTTAGTATCTGCACCTATCTCCATACCCTTGGGTAACAAGTTAGAAAATAATTTATATAACGCACCAATCATTAAGCGGGTGCAATCAACTTACCAACGAATTGTCCTTACCCGTCAAGGTAAAGATGTACGCTTATTTCTTGATGGTGATTTGCAATTTTCCACCCTCGATGAATATCGCTATCATGAAGCCTTGGTACATCCAGCCATGAGTGCAGTACCACAGCGTCAAAAAGTACTTATTTTGGGTGCAGGAGATGGCATGGCAATTCGCGAAGTCTTGAAGTGGCAAGGAGTTGAGCAAGTTACACTGATAGAGCTAGACCCGGAGATGGTAAAACTTGCATCCCGTTACCCCCAGTTAGTACAGGTTAATAATAATGCTTTGAAAGACCCTCGTGTCCAGGTAATTAACGCCGATGCATTCGTGAGCGCTCCAGAATTAGAAGATACATTCGATGTCATTATTGCAGATTTTCCCGACCCCGACCAAGAACGGCTAGCAAAGTTATATTCTGAAGGATTTTATCGACGTTTAGCTAGCAGACTATCAGAAAATGGTGTATTTGTAACCCAAGCATCGAGTTCATTTTTTGCACCAAAAGTAATTAGTTGTATTGCGACAACAGTTGCACATGCAGGTTTTAAAGTACATCCTTATGTCGTCGATGTTCCTTCCTTTGGACCTTGGGGATTTGTCCTCGCCTCGCATCAAGATATAGACATAAAAAAACTCAAATTAGAAGTGCCAACAAAATATCTGACAAATTCATTATTACAACATATATTTGATTTACCCAAAGATATCGAAATTGGCAACACAGACGTAAATCGCCTGACACACCCCGTAATTGTTCGCTATCAAATGCAAGTTAAATCTTCAACTTATTAAATTAAATTAGAGACCATTTATAAAGTAAATATTCAGGATAGTCTTGCAGGGAGAAACCTAGTACGTGAAAGCAGAAGTAAGAAGGCAGAAGGAATAAAGCTTATTTCAGAAGCTTTTTGTCATTTTAGAATGGTTGCTTCATTTCCGCCGTACTGTACTAGTTTCTCATCAAAAAGTTAGATGATGCTCGGTACTTAAATCCAAGAAACCGGTTTTTTGGTCTTAAGGTTGACTTTATACATAGCCTTTGAGTATTTATACTTGTTTACATTTCATCCCTATTTTTCATTTGCATCAGGAGATATAAAAAATGAATTTATTACTATTCGGAATTATCGCAACTATTGCTATTGGTGCAGTGATATATTTTGTCATCCAGCAACAGCCAAGTTTACAAGGTAAAAATCACAAACAATTAGCAGCAAAACAACGTCATCCTTCAGAATGCACCATATTTAACCTCGAAATAGGTGACATTATTCAACATCTGGGGATTGATTGGGTCGTTGAAGGTAAATTAATATATAAAGTTGGTGCATATTCTTGGTTTGAATATCTTCTCCAAGATGATGAAAAAATTGCCTGGTTATCGGTAGAAGAAGATGATATTGTTGAAGTCTCCTTACTTGAGCCTACAAACCAACTGGATGTTTCCATTCCTCCCCAAGAATTAAACTTTGCTGGCGATATATATAAATTAGAGGATTCTGGGACTGCAAGAATGACGCGCACAGGCTTAACAATGCGTCGGACTGCCGAAAAATGCGAATATTTTGATTATCAAGGGAGCGATAAAAAAGTATTATCAATTGAAATTTGGGATGGAGATATTGAAGTTACTATTGGTGAAAAAATTAGTCCGCGATCGCTAACAATATTACCAGGTGATGGTAAAACTGTATATCGAGATTTGGGATGATTTTTAGAAACCAATTTGGAAACCAAAAATTAAAACCAAATATATAACAATCTTGACTCAATTATAAAAACTAATATTTTTTGTCCATCCTTGAGAGGCGTAACAGTGTTATGTCTCTAATTTTTAGTTATTAGTCTAAAGTCAGATTGTGCAAAAATTAGTCAAACGTATAATTATAAAGTGAAATCGAGTCGAATGTAGATAAAGTTGTAAAATCTACAAGTAAACCAATGACAGGGAATACCAAATGCTAGAGTTGTACCAATTTGAACTATCACAATACTCAGAGAAAGTACGTTTGCTTCTCGATTACAAAGGGTTAGACTATCGCAAAATAGAAGTAACCCCAGGAATTGGGCAGGTTGAATTGTTCCGTCTCACTGGGCAGAAGCAAGTACCCGTACTCAAAGATGGTAGTAAATATATTGTTGATTCTACGCAGATAGCTAAGTATTTAGATGCAGAATATCCCGATCGCCCATTAATTCCTACTGATAGCAAACGTCGTGGTTTATGCTTAATGATGGAGGAATGGGCTGATGAATCGATTGGCATCAAGGGACGTAAGGCTCTTTTTGGTGCAATTAGCCAAGACCAATATTTTCGCAAATCTTTGTTACCGACAACAACACCCGATATTTTCCGAACTTTAGTAGAAGGAGTCCCCAGCGATGTATTCAAAGTTTTGGGAGTGGGAGTTGGGTATAGCCAGGAAGCGATTAAAAGTGCGATCGCTGATTTAAAGCAGGATTTGGAAGCATTATGTCTGTTATTGCAGGATAGTCCCTATTTAACTGGGGACGAACCTACTTTAGCTGACTTTGCTGTCGCCGGTTTATCTATATTATTGAAATTTCCCGAAGGAGATTATTTGGATTTACCGATTGGTATTAGAGGCAAAGGAGTACCCGAATTAGTCAATAATCCCGATTACGACATCTTTTTTGCTTGGCGCGATCGCCTATATGCACAATACCGCAAATCCCTAGCTTTTACCGCACCCGGTTCAAGTGGTGGCAGTAGTCCCACATCCATACAAATAGATTAGTTCACCCTAATTATTAATCTTCATATCCCCGATTTTTCCACAAGTCGGGGAATGCCTCACTCAAATTTCAGGCTTGACATCGCTCGCTCAATATCCACTGAAACAAACTTGTCGAGGGCAATATACATCCAGCAAAGCGATCGCATTTGATCTGGGGTAGTATTTTGAAAGCCGAGTGCGGATGCTAGCTGTTGATCTGCTGGATGCATGGGTAAAGTATAAATGTCGCAAAGGTTGGGAAAGTCCTTTTGCACTACATCTAAAGTTTTCTTGGCATCTGTTAATAATTGTTGAATGCTGTTTTGGTTTTTGTAGGGAAAATCGATTTGCCAACCGCGCACATGTAGGGAGGTGCATGAGCTATCCCCAGGTTGCGCCATTTTAATTGGGTCAATTTCTACATCTGTATTCAAATATAAACTTTTTCCTGGAGGCAAAAAGAAATTCTCTTCTGATTCGGCAGCTACAGGGTAAAGAATATAGAAGGCGACGGCATTTTGGGTATCGGGATGTCGGAGTACGCGCATTCCCGCCGGGTATTGATTCGCCCAGGTACGTAAAATGCGGGCAATGCGGTGGGGAACAATAGTATTTTTCTTATTAATCCAGTTGTAATAATGAGCCAGGAAACTAGCAACGGGTATGGTGTCGATTCTCGGATTAAATGCGTCGGGAATTAGTTGAAGTGTTTCGGAGTTTTTGCCTGTGATTTCCGGGTTTGACAGATGCACAAGTGGTTGTCGCCAACGTACTTTAATACAAATATTATTGCCATCAAAATTTTTTTCGATTAAACCCAAACCAACCAGCTTATCAATCATCATACCTGCGGCGCGATCGCTTCCTCGTTCTGATTCACTGTAAAAGAGTTCTTGGGCTTCTCGATGGGTACAAGCCACAAAACCTTCTGGTAAATCGAGTTGAGTCAAGGGTAATTTCGGCTGCTTACCTAGTTCGTATTGTTGTTTGAGCAGCAAGTAAGCCCATAGTTTGACAAAATATTCAGCCCGACGACGTGTTAAACCAACCTTTCCTTGTAATTGCAAAACATATTTGCGCTGTTCTTCTGGAGGGAAGAATTGCTCGATACTGGTGAGATGCTTGGGTAGATGCATAATCGCAGACTTGTTTTCCTCGACTACTCAAAACTTCACCCTACTTCAGACCAATTCCGCAAAATTCATTACACCTAAATCTGCTTCTAGATAGTTGGAAAAGTTACCAGCTACTCATTGCAGCTACATATTAACTGCACAGACAATGCAGCTATCTGAGTTCTGATTAATTATTTTTCTCATTATCGAAATATTTAGTCCGAAATATTTAGTCCTAAACGTTCAGTCTGAAAGGAGATAAATTATGTTCCCATTCCCGTATAATAATCAAAATAAAATAGAATCTACCAAAAGTAGTATTTTTGAGAAGCAATCTGATCATAACTATATTGATGGTAAAAAATTGCTACCATTTCCGCAAATTGAATTATTGCAGGCAGTAATTGAAAGCTTCGTTGATGGTATTTTAATCCTCACATCTGAAGGTGAATTACTTCATACCAATGAATGCGCTCGCGAAATGTGCTGGCAATTATCACCCGAAAACAAAGAAAACGCTATCCCCAGAGAAATTTGGCAGGTTTGCGAGTCTTTGATTGAAAGCCGCGAACTTTTCCCCCATGAAAAAATTTTTATGGAACTTGAGGTAGATAACAAATCAATTAAAGTGAGAATTCGGGCGCGATGGCTGCAAATTGATGACAACGAGAATAACTATATAATTGTGACTCTTGAAGATTGTAATGAGTCTAGCCAAAATATGGCTATTAGAGATGCAAAGAAATTTGGTTTAACCGAGCGCGAAACTGAAGTATGGTTGCTACGTCGTGCAAATTTTTCTTATAGAGAAATTGCCGAACAACTTTATATTACAATTAACACTGTCAAAAAGCATTTGAAAAATATCTACGCTAAACAGCAAGATATAGAATTGGGGCAATGGGCATAGAGCTAGCCCACTTACTGGGGAGAGATTCTTCCCAGTAAACAAAATCAGGCGGTAGACGCAAAGCAGAGTATTATAAATTGCCAATTATCTATGTATATTACCTACAGTCCTGCTTACACTATTGTCCCGACTTACGAATGTTTTAATCGCTGTACTTATTGTAATTTTCGTGCGGAACCCGGAAAAAGTCCTTGGATAAGCTTATCTGCGGCAGAAAATATACTGCAAAACTTACAAAATCAGCATCAAAAAAATCAACATCAAGTCTGTGAAATTCTCATACTTAGTGGAGAAGTACACCCTCATTCCTCGCGCCGTCAAGAGTGGTTTCAACTTATTTATAATTTGTGCGAATTAGCCCTAAAAATGGGCTTTTTGCCGCATACGAATGCGGGTATTCTGAGTTTTGAGGAAATGCGAACCCTGAAACAAGTTAATGTCTCCATGGGTTTAATGCTGGAACAAATAACCCCAAAATTGTCAGAGAATGTACACAAATACGCACCAAGTAAGTTACCAGAAACTAGGTTACAACAATTACAATGGGCAGGTGAGTTACAAGTACCTTTTACAACAGGTATTTTACTCGGCATTGGCGAAACAGAAAGCGATCGCGAAGATACTTTAGAAGCGATTTCTCGGATACACAAACGCTACCATCATATTCAAGAAGTTATCTTACAACCCTACAGTCCAGGCAGCCAGGAAAGTTATCATTCATCAGTATTTAACCCACTAGAATTGCCCAAAGTCATCGCCAAAGCACGGGAAATTTTACCTACAGAAATTGTCATTCAAATACCACCTAACTTAGTTACTAATCAAGAGTGGTTAATAGCCTGCTTAGAAGCTGGAGCAACTGATTTAGGCGGGATTTCACCTAAAGATGAAGTAAATCCCGATTATTCCCATCCCCAGGCAGAAATCTTAAAAAAAGATTTAGCAACTCAGGGTTGGGAACTAGTACCAAGGTTGCCAATTTATCCACAGTTTGATAAATACTTGTCAAAAGAAATACAGTTTCAAGTGCAGCAATGGCGACATAATATCCATCAACTTTAAATATTCAAAGAAGACAAAGTCAAAAGCTCCGGAAACTATCGGGGAAATTTGAAGTTAACAATATTGACCAAGTTTTAAGGCGGATTAACTCTTGGGGTGGAAATTTATGCTTAATGCTGGCGAAGAACAAGATTTACTGGCTTGTGAATTTCAAGTTTTATCAAGCGAGGTAAATGAACATCTAGTTTGGTGCGATCGCGCAGATAATTTTACCGATTTGGGGTATTATGATGCAGCCATAAATGCATATCAACAGGCATTGAAAATCAAGCCAAATTATCAAAATGCTTGGCTAAGTCTCGGTGCAGTTTTGTGTGACAAACTGGAGCAGTATGAAGAAGCACTAATGTGTTTTGATAATGCTTTAAGAATTAACTATTTGGATGATTTTGCCTGGTACAATCGCGGTAATGTTTTAGAACATTTGCAACGTTACGAAGACGCTTTAGCTTGCTATAATATTGTCTTAAAATTCAATCCCAATGATGAGTCTGCTTGGTATAGTCATGGCTGGGTATCCTATGAATTAGGCAATTATGAAAATGCGATCGCCTCTTTTGAGCAGGCATTGAAGTTAAAACCTGATGATGATTCTGCTTGGTATAATAAAGCTTGTTGCTATGCACTGCAAGGAGATATTCAGCAGGTGGTAATATGTTTACGCCAAGCCATTCAGCGTAGTCCCAATCAATATTATCAAATGATCAAAACTGAAGCTGATTTTGATGATATTCGCCATGATATTCGCTTTCAAACTATGATGCAAGAATTATTATTGATTGAGTAATTTGCATCTGCATTAATCTGAGTTAACTGAATTCATTTCTACATAAAATACAGGAATCTAGAATTTTATACCTAGATTCCTGTAAATTTTTATTTAGGGACTTTTGGAGAGTAATTGTATTTAATTACCCATCGCTTTCGTCTCACTGGCTCCTTCATTTTGGATTTTCTTAGTCAGTAAGAAAATTAACCCAGTTAAGATAGCGACTTCAAACACAAATACGGTTAAAACAATCGCTGTACTAGCATTTTGTAAACCAGCCCAGGGGAATATTGACATTAACCAAGGAAGAGCATTTTTTTGTGGAGTTAAGTTGATCATTGTCAATATTATTGGCGGCAAAAACATCACAGCACCAACAGTACCAACTGCCCAAAAATAACGCTTAGAGGTTTTCAAGATCAGCATTCGCTGGGTGATAGTAGCATTAATCATCATTATGGTAAAAAACATTGCCAAGCCCACAAACACTTTAAATCTGCCAGCATCATTAATGAGCCAATCTAAAATATTATTTTGACGACTATTCAAATTGATTGCCAGGAGTACCCAAGTAGCAACGGGGACAAGCATGATAATTAAATTGAAGGCGATCGCCACTAAGGAAGGACTTTTTTCACCTAATAATAAATCTCCAAATAGACTATGTTGCCAACCTTGGCGACCCGAACCACCATGATGACGATATCTTGCCCAATCTTGAATTACTTGACGTTGTGGTGACAAAATTAACATTAACCCAAATAGTAAGGCTAAGTTAAAGGCGAGCAAAATCGGCAAATTAGTAGTGATTTGGTAATTGAGTTCGTAATATGAATGTTTACCAAGATACGACGGTGGGTAATAGTTATCGCTTTTTTGCAGCGTAAATCCCCAGAGTAAAACTTGTAAGCCCGCAACTAACCAATAACTTTGAAATTTACTAATTATTGCTGTATTGGGATTGCGAAAACGACGTTCGAGTCCTTGCCAAATCCCATAAGTCCACAAGCCAAAGTTCGCCAGATGAGTCGCAACTAAACCAATTAAACTAGAGCCGACGGGAATGTGAAAAAATTGTAAATTAGCAAAGAATGGTAAAGAGGAGTTGTAAGAGGAATTGTAATATGAACGACCAAATAAGTTGGGAAATAAATGTTCAACTGCGAATATGGGGCTGAACATCGTGAACCATATTGCTCCATGGTTTGGATAGAATCTTGACGATGATAGTGTCAATGTAAACATCAAGAAAACTAAAACTGCACCACTACCCAACCAAGGTTGAAATCCGCCTAGAAATTTTGTGCTTAAAGTAAATAGTAGCGCTGCACTAAAGAAGAAAATACAACTACCAATGAGAATAACGTAGAAGCTGAAAATATGGCTAAATGCAATTCCCGCAGCTTTCCCAGACACAACATGTAAAGGAATTGCTAAAGTTGTAAATAGATAAACTAAAATTGGTACACCGAGAATTTTTCCAGTCAAAATACTCGTTTCCGATTGAGGACTGAGGCGAATAAAGTTCAATGTACTGCGACGTTCTTCTTGTGCAAGGTTGTTAATTAATAAATAAGTGCCACCAACCAACAAAGCAAACACAAAAATAACGCTAAGAGAAAGAAAAATATATTCCCAATGGTCACGCCACCAATCTTGGTAATCAATTTTGTCTATAGGGCAGAAAAATTTGCCACCATACATAACATCATTAACTCGCTTCTGTTCTGCTTGAGTTAATTTCAATTGTTCTTTTGCTGCATTTAGCTTTTCTAAATCAAAATTCGCTTTACTACTGAAATAGTAAACTTGCTTTTGGATTTTATCTCCTACTTTATATAAGTCATTTAACTGCTTCTGATAATCCTTACCCAGTAAACAATATTGAGCAGTGATTGGGTATTTACTTTCTGGATATTGTCCTAATTGAATCAAGAATATAACAATTTGACCGAGTAAAGATATACCCGCAGTCACCAAAACTGGAAATAGTTTGAGACGACCTTTGATTTCCCGGATAAATTGCGGGTTCCAGTCGCCTATCTTATCAAAAATACTCCCCATCATTGATTTAAATCTCCAAAGAATATAATTAATTCAAAATCAACGTTTTTATTTTTAATCACTTGCCAATTACCCTGATGCTGTGGATAGTTTCTTAGTCGAGGAACTACCAACTCTTCTAATCCAGTTCATAAATTCCAGATTACAAATAACTAAAATCATAATTTCACTCAAAAATGCAATAAAAATTATGGGAATACTAGCGCTGAATCCAAACCAGGGAAAAGTAGAAAATAGCCAAGGAATTGGATTTTGACTAGGGTCAATTTTCATCATCATTAAAATACAACTGGGAATAAAATTTAACAATAGAATACTTCTCATTGCCAAGGAAAAGGGTTGCGAAATTGGGAGTATTGCTAATCGCTGATAAATTGTCGCATAGATGATTGTGAGAACGAAAAAACAACCGATCGCGAGTAATGACTTGGATGGGTTAATATGATGAATGTTCAAATTAAGATTGTCAATTTTATCAATCTCAAAAAATAGGGAGTTAATTATGTAAATAATAAATGGAGCTATTATCAATAGTAAATTAATTGCGATCGCAACTTGCGAAGGACTTTTTTCTCCTAGTAATAAATCTTTCAGTAGAGAATGTTTTTCACCCTGATAATACTGTCGATTTAAATGGCGGTATCGTGACCAATCTAAAATATCTTGACGTTGGGGTGATAGAAGCCGCATCAACCAATACACCAACATTAAGTTTAGCAAGAAAAAGAAGGGTATATTTTGTTGTATTTGGTGACTGATTTTAGAGTAATCAAAGTTAGATTCAAAATTTTGATTTTGGAGAGTGAATCCCCACAATAAAACCTGTAATGTTGCAACAAAAAAATAACTATAATTTTTACTAAATCCTGTTGTATTTTGATTGCGAAATATGCGTTTTATGCTGTGCCATATACTACAAGTCCAAAAAGCATAATTTACTAAATAAATGCTAATTAAAACTAGAGGATTTATACCAACTGGAATCTGGAAAAACTGTAATTGTTTCAACTCTATCGTCGCTATATTATTAGCCAAATCACCCATGAGATAGTTATCTATGCCAAATGGGCTTAAAATCAATAACCAAGCGAATGCATGATTTAGAGAGATATTGGATTCAGAAATAGAGTAAGAAAATATTAAAACTCCCAGAACGATCGCACTAGCTAACCAAGCAACAAATCCTTGTGAATTTGATGATATATTTTGTGTCATTAAACTCAATAAAGTCGCAGCACTGAAAACAAAACAAGCACAGCTAGCTAAGATAATATAAAAACCCAAAATATTAAAGAATGAAATCCCCGCAATAATTCCAGAAACAAAATGAAAAGGAATAGCGATCGCAATAAATAAGTACAGTAAAATTGGTACTCCCAAAATTTTCCCAGTCAATATGCTCACTTCTGACTGTGGACTCAGACGAATAAAATTTAATGTTCCCCGATGTTCTTCTCTAGATATGTCACTAATTATTTGATAAGTACCACAAACTAATAGAGAAAAAATCAAAAATAGATTGATAGAGGCGAAAATCCCTCCCCAATTACTCACATTCTGCTGTAATGAATCATCAAACCTTTGATTACTGATATATACCAAAAATTGCATCAATAACGACAGAAAAAACGTTAACGCAATCGAGAAAGTTTTGAGGCGACCTTTGACCTCTCGAACAAATTGCGGATTGCGATCGCCTATTTTTTCAAAAACACTCCCCATCATTAATTTAAGTCTCCAAAACATCTAATTTTTAACAGCGATTGGATATTCAGCATGAAATTAAGATGCTTGTTTGTGACCTAATTTCAAGAAAATTGCTTCCAAATCTTCCTGAGTACAATGGAAATTAGTCAATGGGACTCCAGCACTTACCAAACTTCGTAATAAGTCCGCACAATCTTCCTGTGTTCCCGAAAAATTCACCCGAATCTTATCTTTTGTGGGCAGAATTTCCCACTCATCAACCAACGAATTATTTTTCAATTCGCCTAATAGCTCATCAATTTTTCCTAGAGTTGAAATCTCTATTTGCTGACGCGAAAGACGCTGGTAAAGTTGCTGTAGTGAAGTGCTTTCCACTAAACAACCAAGCTCCATAATTCCTACAGATGTACAAAGTTCTGCCAAATCGCTGAGTACATGGGAAGAAATTATAATCGTCATTCCCGCTTCTTGGAGTACCTTAATTATTTCGCGGAACTGCATCCGAGCAATCGGATCAAGACCAGAAACAGGTTCATCTAACAACAATACTATCGGTTCATGAATAATAGTCCTTGCCAAACTTAAACGTTGTTTCATCCCTCGTGAAAGGGTAGAAATCAAACTATTACGCTTGTTCCCTAGCTGAATCAGTTCTAAAACTTCGTGTAGCCTTTGGGTACGTCGAGGTTCGCGTAACTTATATAGTCGCGCAAAGTAATCGAGATAATCCCAAACCGTGAGTTCATCATATAAAGGATAGTCGTCGGGTAGATATCCTAGACGGCGTTTGAGAGTAGGATTACTCTTATCGCGCAAAAGGCGATCGCCATTGATAAAGATTTCACCAACAGTTGGTTCTTCTGCTGCTGCTAACATCCGAATTAACGTTGTTTTACCAGCACCATTCGGACCTATCAATCCATAAACTTCACCGGCTTCGATTTCCAAATCAATGTCGTTGACAGCTACATGTCTGTCAAACTGCTTAATGAGTCCTGTAGTGCGAATTGCTAATTCTTTTACCATAGCTGCAAGGAAGCGCCATTCATCAAAACTAACTTAGCCTTTCCCTACAAAACTTGTCAGCCCAGTTTCGGAAAATGAAACATACTTTACACAAACTTGATATTAGATACTTCTATAAAAGTCAAGAAAAATAAATAATTAAAGCGGCGTTAATTTTATTCACTTTAATGGGAATTATAAGCTCATAAGCTCATTTTTTTTGATATATCAACTTTAAATTGTATGAATTTCGATTCGGGTATCAGGTTGCAGGTAATTAGACAAACGGTGACTTTAGCAATTGAAGATGGTAGAGAGTGGGGACAGCGCTTTTTGAATGATTCTTCTTGGAGAGGTGATAAAAAAAAGATGGCAAAACATGCCATTAGTGAATCTAAGTTCTGTTCGTTGCGAAAGGGTGTTAATAGCAAACTTGCCGCAACAGCAGGAATATCATCAGAAGTTGCCATGTCCCTTTATTCGCAAGTCAAGCTAGCATCAACATTGTTTACAATCTATGAAATAGATACTATTCGCGCATCGGCACAGCCCCTGGTATTAGCTGCTGCTGCTGGAGTTAGTGTGACAGAATTAGTACATCAGCTAGAAATTAGTCCGGAGATTAATTATGGACAGCAAAATCTTCAAAAAGCTTTACAGTCAGTTCCCAGCCAAAAAATGTTGGAGTTAAATCAAACTTTAGAAATTCAATTAATTACTGAAGTTAGAAATAAACATATTCGTCGTGATGCAATGATGAGTCTCTGCGGAAATTCTGTGAAAACTTTCATTCAAGCATATCGAAATCCATAATCCCTATTATCAAAATAGAATTGAAAATTCAGAAGTCAGAATCCAGCTTGAAAATTTCATCCGGGTTATTCTGACTTCTCTTTCTATAATTTACCTGCAATCCCTCTATCAAAAGGAGTAGGATAGATAATCATGCACCTTACCTTCCTCATAGCTAATCGAGTGCGTGGTGGGTGTGGAGGTTAACTGTGGTTGAAGCAAGAAGATGGCGAAGAAATGCCAAGTTGCATCTGGGCGAAAATTTGACTGCCTACGGTTTTATGCTACCAACTATTTTGGTGCTGGGAATATTTGTTGTATTACCCATTCTTTACGCCGTATTTTTGTCACTACATAAAGTTCGCTTACTGGGCGGCATTGAATACGAGTTTGTTGGGTTTCGCAATTTTAGCCATTTGCTAGAAGACGATCGCGTTTGGATTGCGTTGCGAAATACAATTGAATATGTGGTGATTGTGGTACCATCACAAACAATTTTGGCATTAATTTTAGCAGTGACGCTAAACTCTGGTATTCGTGGGAAAAATTGGTGGCGAATTCTTTATTTTTTACCAACTGTTACATCTTCAGCAGTGTTAACGCTGATTTTCATGTGGATATATAACAGTAACGGATTATTAAATAATTTCCTTGCCTTTTTGGGATTACCTACTTACAACTGGTTAGGCGACCCTAGTGTTGCCCTCAAAGGTATTATGCTAATGAATATCTGGTCAACTGCGCCATTTTTTATGGTAATTTATTTAGCAGCTTTGCAGGATATTTCGCGATCGCTTTATGAAGCTGCCGAATTAGATGGGGCAAATCCGTGGCAACAGCTAATATATATTACTATTCCAATGTTGCGCCCGGTGACATTTTTCGTCTTAGCAATGGGAATTATTGGTACATTTCAATTATTTGACCAATCTTACATTTTTTCTAACGGTAATGGTGGTCCAAATAATGCCACTCTCACAGTAGTTTTACTGATATACCAAGCGGTATTTCGGAACTTACAAATGGGTTATGGAGCTGCGATCGCATTTCTCCTAGCTATTATAATTATTACCACAACTTTGATTCAACGTCGATTTTTCGGTGAAAAAGTGTAACTTTACTTTAATACTTTGCATAGATAGGCAAGTATATCTAAAAATTATTGATGTGGTATCAATAATTATTAACTAGTCACCAAGGATTGAAATATGTTGCTTGAATTAAACCGTTTAGAGATACCACCAGGGCATCGAGTTTTATTAAGAAATGTTAGCTGGGAGGAATTTGAAACAATTCTTGAAGAATTAGGAGAAAAACGTGCTGCAAGGGTAGCTTATAGCAGAGGGATGTTAGAAATTATGACACCACTACCTGAACACGAGCGGAGTAAAGAAAATATTAGCGATTTTATCAAAGTGCTTTTGGAAGAACTTGACATAGAATTTTTATCATTAGGTTCCACTACATTTAAAAATGAATCGATGAGTCAGGGGATAGAACCTGATAATTGTTTCTACATTCAAAATGAATCTATCATGAGGGATAAAAATAGAATTGACTTAAATACAGTTCCTCCTCCAGATTTAGCACTAGAAATTGATGTTACATCTCGTACACATAAAAGTATTTACCAAACATTAGGAGTACCGGAATTATGGAGATTTGTCAAAGGTAAATTACAAATTAATATTTTACAGCATGGTATATATGTAGAATCTAAATTTAGTCAAATATTTCCTAATCTTCCACTTATCGAAGTAATTCCACAATATTTGGAGCAGTCCAAGATTGAAGGTAGAAATAAAGTCATGCGAGCATTTAGAGCTTGGGTAAAAGAGCAAGTAATTCAATAGTTATTAGATACAAGTTAGTAAACACCAATTACTAGATAATAAAGCTTCTTGATTGAGACAAAATATTGATAAAATTTCTAAAATAGTAAAATGTCTCCTCGTAATTTATCCATCTGGAAAATACTACTATATACACTGCTTACACTCTACGCAGTGATAACCGTTATTCCTTTTCTTTGGGCACTTTCAGCCTCATTTAAAACCCTCGCAGAAATTTCTAGCGGAGAATCGAATTTTTTCCCCAAAAACTTTACTCTTGATAACTACAAACAAATATTTCTCCAAGAACCATTGTTTTTACGTTGGCTCTTTAATAGCATAATTATTGCTGTTAGTGTCACAGCTTTAAACCTGTTATTTAACACAATGGCAGGTTATGCACTGGCGAGATTACGCTTTGCAGGTAAGCGATTTTGGTTTTTGCTTATTCTCACAGTTTTAGCAGTACCCGCACAAATTACACTTATTCCCACATTCCTAATTTTAAAAACCTTTGGCTGGTTAAATTCTTACCAAGGAATGATAATTCCTAGTATGGTAAATGCAACATTTATATTTATGATGCGGCAATTTTTTGTCAATTTTCCTAAAGAGCTAGAGGAAGCAGCAGCTTTAGATGGATTAACGCAATTTGGTATTTTTAGACGTATAGTTTTACCGCTAGCAAAACCAGCATTAGCAGCACAAGCGGTATTTGTATTTATGGGTAGTTGGAATAACTTTTTATTACCTGTAGTAATTTTGTTCGACCCAGAAATGTTTACCTTACCATTAGGTTTAAACACTTTCAAAGGTCAATATATCAGCTTTTGGAATTATATTATGGCTGCATCGATGATATTTACTATACCAGCCTTGGGTATTTATGCATTCTTCAATCGTTATTTTATTCAAAGTGTGACATTTACTGGTGGAAAAGGGTAAGTAATATCAGATTCGTCTTAATAATTAGGATAAATAATGAGGATAAAATAGACGCGAAGATGGGGAGAAATAGCGGTTTAGAGAAAGTTTAATCATCAGTTAATTGAGCTAAGAATACTACATCACAATCCTAAAAATAATCATAAAAAATATGTAGAGACATTATATGTAAAGTCTCTACAATACAACTGAATATACAACAATTAATGAATCAAAAATCAAAAAATATACTATCCAACCCTTTGAATCCCAACATGCTTGATAAATGCATACCAATCTTGCGAAAAACCTTTGATTTCCACATTGAAAAGATTGAACTTTACATGATTACTTTGAATTGGAAATTTGACTATATTGTTATTATCCGGCAGACTTGTAGCTAGAATCAATTCTGTACCTGCGGGAATTAGTTGTTTAGATTGTTCGTTAAGAGTCTGAGAATCAACTGGTGCGCGTTTAATAAATGTATCAACATTGAAAACAAGTTTTAAAAACCCTTGTTGAGTTCCTAAGGTGTTGCGGTTGACGTTGATTTGGGCTGTAGTTTTATCGGTTTGCTTGGCGATAACTGCTTCGACGGATGTTTCCGGAACAATTGGTTCTTGAATTATTTGTACGTGATTTGCAAATGCAAACCAGTTACTCAAACCTTTGAATTGAATATCATCAAGACTAATTTTATAGTGGTTGTTACTACCTGGAGGAATGCTGTAGGATTGCAACACTAAGGTGGTACCAGCAGGTATGTCTTGGCGCTGGTTGCTTGGTAATTGGCTGGAGTCAATAGGTTGTTGCTTAATTACACTATTTTGTACAAACACAATTCGATTTGTAGTCATACTTATACCCTGGTGGTTAAAAAACTTGGTGATTTAAACATTGTGTAACTTTTGCTTCAATAGATATTCTCCTGATTTCAGACAGAGGAAGAAAATATACGCATTTTTTTAACATTCTTTGGTAACGAAAAACAAAAATTGTATGTATTGATATATACAATTAATCTTTTGATTTATAGATTAAATATACTTTAAATTTTACTTAGAGATCATTTATAAAGTAAATATTAAGGATAGTCGCGCAGGGAGAAACTCGGTTTCTCATCAAAAAGTCAGATGATGCTCGATACTTAAATCTAAGAAACCGGGTTTCTTTGGTTTTAAGGTTTACTTTATACATAACCTATCGCAAAGAACTCGATAAAAAATCATCTAGCTATGGTTATATATTTTACCTTTGCACATCTGATTAAGTATCATTTATTTCCATCTCAATCAAAAGATTTGACGATAAAACCAATGCAAGAAAAATTAATAATAACTGGTTCACAGGACTTGATATCATATCCCCGACTTCTGCTCAAAGGCGAGGATACGGCTTCTCAAAAATCCTTACCAAAATTATCCACTAAGCAATATAAGGCGAGTTTATCGCCGCTACACGACCTGCATTTACTAAAGATTGATACACCATTGCCGTCACTTCTGCGCGTGTAGCTTCGCGAGTGGGGTTGATTTGCTTAATATTGGGGTAATTAACAACAATTCTACTGTCAGTAGCTATTGCTACTTCATCTTTGGCATAGTCAGGTATATTTCCTTGATCATCAAAACTTTTTAATGACTTTACCGCATTAGCAGTTAGTCCCAGTCCATTGACGAGGGATACTATAATTTGCACCCGTTGAATATTTTCGTTGGGACGGAAATTACCATTTGGATAGCCAGAGAGGAATTGTCCTTGGTACGCTTGTTGGATAACTTGATTAGCCCAGAAGTTATCAGGAACGTCTTTAAATTTGATACTTTGACGTTTTGCTTGTGGGTTAAAAGCTTTAACTAGTAAAGCAGCATATTGCGCCCTCGTCATGGTTGCATTCGGTTTGAATGTCCTATCCTTAAAGCCTGCGATGATGCCCAATCTATTCAATTCTTGAATAAATGCTTCTGCCCAATGTCCGCTAATATCTGTTAATTCGCTAGGTGCTGGTACGGGTACGGGTACGGGTACGGGTATAGGTACTGGGGTTGGTGTTGGTGCTGGTATAGGTTCCGGTGGAGTTGGTGTTGGGTTAGGTTGGGGAACTGGAATTGGTACGGGTGTTGGTGTTGGCGCTTGATTCCCGATAAATTCAATATTACCTTTGCATTTTGCTGCTTCGACTTGGTTTCCTACCGAAATTAATTTATTCACACCAGCATTTTGCACATCAAATTGCCCATTGTTGCGAAAAATATTGCCACCAGGACTATCTATGATACCAATATCAGGCAATGCATTCGCAATCACAGTCATCCCATCTTGAGTATTTCTTTCGCTAATATTATTCCGTAGGATAGGACGCGCATCGTTAGAAATAACCAACCCAGAACGATTTTCATAGATTTTGTTGCCATTTAAGCTTGGTGATGAAGTGTCGCTGATGACAATACCAAAACCCGTTTGAAAACATTCATTATTGCGAATATCACCCTTAGCATTTTTTGCGATCGCAATTCCATTGGCGGCATTCTCTGTACAAATATTATCACGAATTAGGGGGTTAGCTTCACCAGTAATAAATATTCCCTCCCGCTTACATTTATTTAATCTGCAATTAGCAACCAAAGGAGTGGTTGATTCAATCCAAATTCCCGTACCCCTGGTGGCTGGATTACTTACGGTTACACCCCGCAACTCCGCACCACTTCCCATGAGAATTGTCACATTTTGGCGGGCAAAGGTGCGGCTGAGGAATTCGCCGCTACCCTCAATAATCACGTTACTTCCTTTGTTACTTTCGTTACCAACTAAGTTGACTCCCCCAGGAATTAATAAAGGGAATTTTTCCCCAGTTTGGCTATTGTAATTACCATCCGCAAGTTGAATCGTCAAACCCGCACTAGCTTGTTGTAGAGCTTTTGCGATCGTTTTAAATGGTGCTTGTTGAGTACCAGCAGCAGCATCATCCCCGCTAACTGGGTTTACGTAAATCTGAGGCATATTTATACATTTATCAAGACATAGACATAGTAGGAGTAAAAGGGGGAAGGAGGTAAGTAGGTGGATGAAAATATTTCGGAATTGCCAGAACTCTCATGACTTTATATTTTGTTACATTTTTATTTTGTGCGTAAATTTACTGTGCCTTCCCAAAATTTCTATTTTTTAAGAATTACATCATGTGCAACAATGTCTTTCTTGATACCAGTGAAGCAATTTACGAATTGATAATCTTGAATTATATTGTGCAATATGAATAATTGCTGAAAATACCAGACCCAAAAAATAATGATTAAGATGATTTTTTGTCGTACTCAAAAACTTGCACAATATCTCGTGAAAATATTCAATAGATATCCAAGTAGAAAGATAAATAAATTAAACAGAGTAAAAGAGCAAGAACAAACACAAGAAACAGAAACAACAAGTTGGATCGAAGATTTTGATGAAAGGGAAAAAAATTGGCGATAGCTAAAATTATTTTTATTTATTTTCATTTATTTTCTATATTTGAGAAATCAACAAAGAATATATAACAGTTGTAAATCTTCAAACAAAAATACCCAACTTTTACTAGAAGTCGGGTATATGATCAATAATTTGTTCAGAATTTACAGATGATTACTTTTTTAGGGGATGAGGAAAAACATCAAAATCAAATATTTTCCTCTTTTCCCGATTTTTATGTACTCCTAACTCATCTGAATAAAACCAGACTCAATTAAGAAAGCTGAATATACCATAAACAACTTCGAGTCAATAGGTGGACAGACAATATTACTACCCGCTAGTGCTTTAAGTGTCGCATCACAGCTAATAAATGGTCGTTTTGCCTTCAAATATAAATCAGGAATTGTGATTTGTTCTTTTGACCAACGTTCGAGTAAAAATGGTCGTAATGTGTATAGAGGATTGTCAGGAGAACTGATATTAACTAACTGATTTTGCCATTCTTCATAGGGAATAACTTCTACTGCAAAACCAAATTTACTTACCCAATTTACCAATTCTTTTAATGGAACAGGTTGTGGATGTTGTAAATTAAAAGCTTTACCTAGAGATTCTTTTTGTAGTGATAGATGAACAATTGATTTACTCACATAATCCACAGGAGACATATCCATCATGTAATCTACATCAGGGAAAGTTCCTATTTGCAGGCAACCTTTAACCATCAAATTAATAAAATCATCAGTATTGCCAACCCCAGTTTCGCTATGTCCAGAAATTAACGGAGGGCGATGAATAGTAATTGGCAGTCCTCTTTCTCCAGCTATTTTTACTAGCTTTTCAGCTACCCATTTAGTCTGTGAATAACCGAGGAAAATTCCTTCCCAATGGTTAAAATCATCATCTTCTTTGACAACTTTACCTGCATAGGCAGGAGATTCAAACACCGCAACGCTGGAAACATAATGCATGGGTTTTACTTTAATCATACTTGCCAACCGTAAAACCTCTTGAGTACCCAAAACATTTGCAGCTTTGAGGGCTGAATAAGGGTACACATAATTCAATGTGGCAGCACTGTGATAGACAGCATCCATATTTGCAGCCAGCATTTCAAAAGCTTCTTGACTAATACCTAAAAGTGGCTGCGACAAATCACCTAAAATGGGGATAATTCTAGATTCAAAACTATCTTCCCAAATTCCATATTTTTCTAAATTATTTTTGACTTTATTTTTGCCAGCATGAAGATTTGCAGCACGTACTAAGCAGTAAACATCTGCATTTGTCTGCTTTAATAATTCATAAATAATGAATGCCCCTAAAAACCCAGTTGCACCTGTTAGAAATACATTATCGGGTGTAGAAGTAAAAGCAAAATAAGATGAAGCTGGATAAATTCTAGGATCAAGAACGGCTTCTGCTTGTAAATTCAATGTTGGACTAGATTTACTGGCAGCATTTGTATCTTGAACTTCGGATGTATTTTCTTCACAATCTTCAGCTAAACGTTGTGCTAAAGCTTCAATAGTTGGATAGTGCCATAACAATACAGGAGACACTTCTACACCAAGCATTTTTTCGGCTTGTGTCACTAAAACCATTGCTCGTGATGAATCTAAACCATAACTTTCTAAAGGTTGTTGAACATCAATTGTATCCGGTTCAACTGCTAGTAACTCAGCAAGCTTTTTCACCATCCACTCTTGAATATCTTCGGCTGTCTCTAATTTTTTAGGAACTATCATTTACCTACCTCTAAAATGTAAGCTAATCAGGAATTATTTTGAGTACAAAATGCAAAGGAATAATTTATTTATCTTCAAGTCTGCAAGCAAGATAAATATTGACGTTATTTCCGCTAAGGCATACTAGCTAATTAAGTAATTTTAATTAAATAGTAATTAGGAATGAATACCTTAGAATTTTTTCTGCGATCGCAATTCAATATTTGAATATCTTCACAACTTTATTGGCTACAAGTATCATTGCAAAACTTGATTACTTTGAGAGACTTGAGAAGTCAGAAAAATATTATTAATGCTTCTGACCTCCAAATTGTAAATTCTAGCTTCACCAATTATAAAGTCGAACTTGTTGGATAATACTGAGAATAAAATCCATGAACTTGTAAGCCTTGAATTTTTAAACTTTGAATTCGGTATAAATAGGCTGAACCATTCATAATCTGATTTGCAACATCCACAACACGGCGATTTTTGGGTTCTGCTAAATATGAGCCGCGTACCCAGTCATTAAAACCACCCATTGCTGGACCACACCAAATTTGATAATCCACTTCACGCCCTTTTTCACCAGAGTTAGACCATCGTGAAGATAATCCTAAATACCATCTAAAAATTAAAGCCATTTTGAATTTGGGATTATTAACAGCTTTAGCTAATTTTTCTGGGTTCCTCTGTGATAAATATGTTACTGTCCCTTCCCAAACTTCAGCAATAGTCTTACGAAAAACCTGTTTTTCTAACTTTTCACGTTCTGCTAAGGGAATCGCTTCTATGGAGTCATATGCTCGATATAATTCATACAATTTTTGCGCCCGCATCGGGAACATTGTCCCACGTTTTAAAACTTGTAATTTGACTCCCATTTCAAACATATCTGCCGCAGGTGCCATCATGACATCAGCCATTTCTGCCTGTGCAAGTAGTTGTTTAGTATGTTCGCAACTCCCTGATTCTATACAGGATTGATTAATTGAACCAGTAACTATATATGCTGCACCCATCATAAATCCAGCTAATGCCGATCGCGGTTCCGCAATTCCACCGGCAACACCAACACGAATTGGTTTTTTATAGTTATATTGTGTCTGAATTTCATCACGTAAAGCTAACATTGAAGGTAGCAAAGATACCAATGGTCTATTATCAGTATGACCACCGGAATCTGCTTCTACGGTAATATCATCAGCCATTGGTACTTTCTCAGCTAATGATGCTTGAAACTCGGTAATTAAGCCTTGATCAATCAGTTGTTTGAGTAAACGTTGTGGTGCTGGTTGGAGAAATTTACTTGCTACTTCTCGACGAGAAACCTTAGCAATTACTTTATTTTTAATTTCAATTTCATTACTCGAATTTAATCCTAATCCAGCAACTCGGTAATAAACAATATTAGGAGTTAAATCTAAAAATGCTGATGCTTCAACAACTCGCACCCCATATTTTAGATACAAATCAACAGCACGACGTTCAATAGCTGGTTCGTTCGGACTATGAATTAAATTAAATGCGTAAGGTTCGTTAGGTAATGCTGTTTGGATACAATTAATTGCGGCTTCGAGTCTTTCTGGAGGTAAACCACCTGCACCAAAGGAACCGAGAATTTTCGCTTTTCCGAGGGCAATTATCATTTCTTCTGAGGCAATTCCACCTGCCATTGCACCAGTTGAATAGGCATATCTGACACCATAATCTGCTAAAAAATTTGGGTCGCCTAAGTTTTGTGTGGATAGAGGTGCAACTGTTGCTAATAATTCAACTTGCCCATTTTTCCCATTTTCTGTAGGACAAATATAACCATCATTAGTAACACCAATGTTACCATCAACTCTAACTATATAACAAGGTTTATTTAAAGTTAATAATTTATCTTTGATACTATGACGATCAAAAGAGATGCAATCGAGCGAACCTTTCCATATTTGGTTTTGGTAAAAGGAAAAGTTGGGAAAACTAAGACCATTTTCTTGTGAATTTACCACCGTACCAACAGTTCTCACTGATTTATTCCTCGAATATTTTCAAAACGCAGAGGGAAGAAGGAGAGGAGGGAAAATATTCCCCCATTCTCTTGACTATCAATTCACAATTAACCAATCTCTATTCACGCAATAAGTTTTCTGCACAAGCTAGTTGTAATTGGATAATTTCACTAATTTGCTTGCTATATTCTTGACGGTTATTTAAGAAGGATGCGTGATTTTGGATAACACTAAAATTATTAGTATTTAACTTGTCTAAGTGCAATTTACTAATGTGGGAGTGATAATTTTTGGCTGCGATTTTTTGTGTAGCTACTGGTATCTGTGAAAAAGGTTCTGGATTTGGTTTGGCTGTTCCAGATAACTCTTCAAATTCTAGAGGAATGCTGGAATTCAAACTGTTATTCGTGACCTTTTTCATGGGTAATTCCTCTTGCTTTTTAATGCTTGGTTGTGGATTGATAAAATTAGTTTTAGTTACTTTGTTACTGACTTTTGCTGATTCGATTGATAAGTTTTGGAAGATTTGCCTATTTTCTGGCGTGAGTATTTTGTCTGTGATTGCATCTCCGCCAATGGCAACAGTTTTCATATTAGTTTTACTGGATTTACTACTGACTTTTGTTGTTGAGTAAAGGGGTGCTAAATTGAGAGGTACTTGATGACTGAGAAGTTTGGCTAAGGCTCTCACAATCGAGGTATGGTCATCTACTCCCCGACGATTTAAGGGTATGGTAATGTGGGGTTTATTCTCTAGAGTTTTGTCAATCCAACGCGAACAAATGTTACCGGAACCTGTTTCTAGAAAAATTCTGGCTCCGTCGTTATAAACTTGGTTAATGAGACGGGGGAAATCGAGAGGTTCACACAAACATTTGGCGATACTATGGGCAATGCGATCGCATTCTAATTCGATTGGTTGATATTCTGCGGAGGAATAGAATTTGACTCCGAGTATATTTACGGTTGGCAATGTATTAACTCTGGCTATCTCTCCGTATTCGGAACGCATTGCTTCGTTATGGATGGCGTGGTTGAAGGGAGCGCGAAAGGCATTACAGCCAAGGGATTTAATCACGCGATCGCATCCTTGGGTATCTCCAGCAATGACGACTTCTTCGGGTGTATTAATTTGGGTGAGGTAAACGCGAGGTTCGTTTTTCAATGCTTCCCGAACTTTGTCGGCTTCTGCCATTAATAGGTAGGTACTCCAGAAGCTATCATCTCCTGTATGGTGTACTGTTGGCATTCCCCAATATTCCCGCACCGCATTTTTTGCTCCTGAGACTCTGTCTCCAAATAAGGGGGAGGTATGAAAGGCATTAATACCTTTGCTAAAGTCACTCCAAACCCCTGTTGATGACATCATGCTGGTTTCTCCCAAGCTATAACCAAATACATATTTGGGTTTGACTTGGAAATCGTCGCGGATAATTGTTGTAATTAACCGCGCAAAAGCCATGTCGGTTTCAAAAATTGCTAGGGAGTCTTCTAGGAGTTGTTTTTCGAGGTTTTCGAGTTGACGAGTGGAAAGTTTGTTGAGGCTGCGGGGAAAAACGAGACGGGAAACGTCGGCGACAACGCTGTACAAGCTCTTTAGGGCTGCGTCTTCATGCACTCGTGGAAATAAGCGGAACAGATTACGTCCAATGCCAATATATGAGTTGACGGCAGCAGGATAAATGTATGCGACTTGACTATCTTTACCTAAGGGTTTGGGAGTGAAGTAACTACCTAGTGGTGTTAGCCAGTCTTCTCCCGTAGCAAACGCTTTGGTAATTCCTTTGACTGCATTATCGATTTCTTTTGTTAGTTCAGTTTTATTACGTCCAACTATTGCGAGGATATAGTCTGAATTTTCCCTGGTTTGGAATGTACTAAAAGTCTGACTGGCAACTTGGTTGAGGTGAGAATCCTGAGTAATCAGATTTTGCAAGTTTTCTAGTTGGGTAAGCAAATCTGGTAAATTATTACCCCCAACTGGAAATAGATGGAATGGTGTCTGCTGCAAATATTGGCTCTGACGCTCTACCTGTTCCACTTCTTCTGATAAGATTAGATGAGCATAAGTGCCGTTGATACTCATACCATTGATGGCTGCCACACGTTTTTTGGCATCTTTACCCAAAAACCACGGTCGTGATTCGGAAGCAACGTAAAATGGACTACCTTGCCACACTGCTGGATTTTTGACACCAGTCCATTTGGGTGTACCGGGAATATATCGATAATATAGGCACAATGCTGTTTTGATTAAGCTGGCGATTCCCGATGCTGTATAAGTATGACCAATGTTAGATTTAACGCTACCAATCGCACAACTCAATCCATTCTTTCCCACCGGATAAGCTTGTAGCAATCCCGTAATTTCCGCATCATCTTCGGGAGTGACACCACTACCATATACTTCAATATATTCCACATCGTTAGCTTGGACATTTGCCGTTTGTAAGGCTGATGTGCAAACTTGATATACCTGCGATGCATCAGGAGTCACCAGGGATTTGTCTAATTTATCTAAACTATTCCCAGTTGTATATTGCTGGCTAAAGCTAATTGCATCAACTACCGAATAAATCCGTTCTTGATTCGCTTTGGCGACATCGTGACGCTTCAACACCACTGCCCCAGCACCCTCACCAACATTCCAACCATTGGCTTTTTGATCGAAACTCAGTGTTTTCGCACCTGTATTCATTGGTGCAAGTTGATTTCGTAATAAAATATGTTCCAAACTACCCGCTAAATCCACAGCACCAACTAACACTGCATCAACTTCCCCAGTTGTCAGCATATTCTGGGCAATTTCTAATACCCTAAATGTTGAGTTTTCACCATCTGTAACAGTGAATGTTGGTCCCGATAAATCCCATAATGCAGAAATCCGACTTGCCATAATATTGGCAATGTAGCTGACATACTCACTCGTCTCCACCGGGTTGTGAATCCCATCTTTGACAACTGTTTGCAATTGAGCAACCTTCTCCGCAGGTAGGGCAATTTCCCCGGCAAGCAAACCTTCTTTAATCTGCCAATCTAAATTCCAACGCTGCTGTAGCTGGTGAACCGACAACTCGGTTTCAGTGGCAACTAACACTGCAACATTACTACCTTCCTTAATACCTGCATCTTGTAAAGCTCTGTCAGCAACTTTCAATAATAATAATTGTTGCGGATTCAACTTTGCCAATTCATTGGGTGGAATTTTGTAAGCTAATGTATCGACATCAAAGTTTTGCAGATATGCTCCCTGGGGTGCATTACCTTCCGGCAGCCCGTACTGCTTAAGTAAATCTGCTTGCTTTTCTACACCATGCCAACGTTCTGCTGGTAAAGGCACAAAATGCTGTGTTCCGTCGTAAATACTGCGTTCAAAGGCATCCAAACCATTACAATTGCCAAAAAAAGCATCCATCCCCACGATCGCCATTTTAGTGGGTGTCAGTGGTTCTTCGGCATAGGTTGGGTGCGTAGTCATACCTTGCTCTAAAATTATATGTGCATTAGTACCACCAAATCCAAATGCACTCACCGCAGCCCGCTTCACGGGTGCTTTACTTGACCAGTTAGTGGCACTACGGACAATATTTTTCGGAGAAATAACGTTGTTTCCTGTTCCCAGGGGTTCTTTAATGTTAATAGTAGCTGGGATAACCCCTTTAGACATGCTGAGAAGCACCTTAGTTAACCCCACAGCACCCGCAGCAGTTAAAAGATGTCCTATATTTGCCTTCACGGAACCAACTAGGGGCGAGGCTTGATGTTTACCAAAAAAGGTTTCAATGGAATTAAATTCGGTTGTATCACCAAGTAAAGTGCCTGTAGCATGACACTCCATATAATCAATATTTTTCGGACTGAGATTTGCCTCTGCGTAAGCACGTTCAAAAGCAAGAACTTGTCCTTTTGAGTTGGGACTAAGTAAATGCTTGCCTCGTCCATCATTGGAAAGTCCATTTCCAGCGACAACTGCATAGATTCTATCCCCATCCCTAACTGCATCGCTGTAACGCTTTAAGACAAAGACTCCCGCACCCTCAGCCGTGATTAATCCTCGTGATGATTTATCAAGCGGACGGCTAATATCGTTATTTTCGGGATATCCTTGAATGCTAGAAAATAGCATTCGCAAAAACAATGGATCAGATGCACTAATGCCACCAGCCAACATCATATCTGCCTTATGTGTCCAGAGATAATGGGATGCTAGACGGATGGAATATAAAGGTGATGAACAAGCTGCGTCAATACAGTAATGAATATCTGATAATGCTAGTGCTTGGGCAATAATTGCGGCTGGCAAACCCGATATCATCGCATTATGATTGGAGGGGCTATTGCTAGCAGGTAAATTTGCTAAATCAAAATCATTTTGTTGTAGTAATTCGCGAACTGGAGGTGTGAGAATTTGCTGATAAATTGGCGCAAATAGTTGATTTGATGATTTCGTGGGTAAAGATAAAGTGCCTAAAATTACTCCACACTTGGCGAGAATTTCGGGATTTGTTAAATAGCCAGATTGTCGTAAAGCTTGCTGGGCTACATATAGTGACCATTTGAAGGTATTATCGAGACTTTCTAAAAAATCAGCAGGTAGTTTATAACCTTTAGCATCAAATTTAAAATCCCGAATAAATGAGCCTTTTAAGGAGTAAATTTTATCTGGCTGACCTTTTTTAGAATCGAAAAAAATATTAGGTTCTACTCCCATCTCCTCAGCAGTAATTGTTGAGGTGGAATCTTTTTGAGCGATAAGATTATGCCAAAATTCATCAGGGTTTTTGGCATCAGGAAATAAACATGAATATCCGATAATTGCAATCTTTTCCACGGTATAATTTGAGATAATGAGTGAGGAGTTAATAATTCGGAATTACAGCATTGCCTATTTATATTTATGGATATACTGTTTCAGTCGCAGTATGTTTCCAATCAAATGCTTTTTCTGGAGTGACGAAGTTGGTAGTTACATTTAAGCTGTCATGTCCAGAATTTGGGATAAATAGCAAACTAAATCTTAGCCCAATAGTTTTGGTAAAATAATACCTTTGGTTCCTAACAAACGTGAGAAAATATTACCTTCTTGGTCATGAACTATGAAATTAGCACTAATACCCGTTGTCGTCTTTTGTTGAATTTCACAAGAAACATAATACAGTTGATTTACAGGTGTTCTGGCAAATTGTTCATATCTTTCCATTTGTCCAGGCAGGCAAATTTGTTGATGGAAATGATATAGCCAAATCCATAATGGATGAGTGCTTAAATCAGTGGCATAGGGATTCATCCAATCAACTGGAAATTGTCCTTGCTGCTTAAAACTAATTGGTTTCCAAAAACATTCAGCAGTGATTTTTTCAGGACTAATATTGACTATGCGCTTCATTTCTTGGAATGAAGCACCATGAAATAATGATGATGGCTCTTGTTGATAAAATTCTTTACCACGTAACGAGATGATATGATCTGCTTCGAGGTTAAGATTCTCGTATATGGGTGCTGCGGGAATTTCCCGGACTAATTTAGGATTGGCGCTGAAATGAAATACTGGCTTACCAGCAGCATTGTAGCTGAAAATTTTTGCTTGTAATTCTACTTCTTGTCCGTCAATTTTCGATATTTCTTGTAATTCAACAATATGTTCGCTGGCAAGATTTTCATTAAAAGTAATACCCTTCAAAACTCTAAAATTGCTAGCGCAGAAAAAACGATATCCTGGGTATAAATGTTCGCAAGTATCTGCAATCCAAGATACAGCACAAGTCGCAGGTAAAACCAAATTTCCAGCAATTGTATGATCAGCTAAAAACGGGTTTGCTTCCGCTTGGAGACGACGACGTACCCGATATGTGCGTAACTCATTACCCAGAGGTGCGGGCGGTAAAATCATGGGACTGCCAATAACTACCTGAGTCGTATCTTGATGGGCTGGGTTGAGTTCATTTACCAACATCTGCGTACCCGCATCTACAGGAATAATATCAATACCTCGACGGGCAAATTCCTTTTTGAGTTCGGGTGTCACCATGCCGCTATCCCAACCACCCCAGTTAATGGCAACAACATGACATTCAGGATGCTGCTGTTTGAGCAAATGGGCTGATTTGTTCAGGATTTCATTAGCGATCGCATAATCCGATTGTCCAATATTGCCATAAAATCCGGTCACGGAGGAGAACAAAACTAAATGTTCTAGTTGACTTGCAGGAACACAATTAAGTAAATTCTCTAGTCCTTGGACTTTTGCGGTATAAACTTTTTCAAAATCATCGGCAGTTTTCTTTTCAATCAGCTTATCGGCTAAATTCCCCGCACCATGAATAATTCCCGTAACTTTACCCAGTTTACTGGTGGCTTGGTGTAATTGTGCTTTTAATACTTCAATATTGGTGACATCTACGCTTAAATATTCAGCATAACCACCAGCTTGTTTTATTGCTGCTAATGTTTGTTGGATTTCACGATTAGAAGCGATTTGATTGTACATTTTTTGGACACTCATTGGTGTTGGTTTTGTACCAGTAGCCAAGAGGTATTCCATGATACGTTTTTTTAATGTCGCTTCATCAAAACAATTTTTTGCAAATTCTGGTTCGCTGGCGATTAATTCCGAACGTCCGAGGAGAATAAACTTGCAAGGATATTTTTGGGCTAATTTGATTGTACATTTGGCAGTAATTCCTTTGGCTCCGCCGCTAACAACAAATACGGATTCGTTGTGGATATGACTTTTAATTGGCATAGCTTTTAATTAAGATATTTGAGTTTTCTGAGCAAATTAAGAGCAATGTATTGAGGATATATTTATCACTATTCAGTTAAATCTGAAGAAAAGATGATGGGAATAAATAGACCGCAGAGACTAGTACAATCATCATGTAATTTAATTTACAAGAGTCCCAAGCTCTGAGTTTGATAATTAAGTAAATCAGACCTTTCCCGGCGACTATTGCCATTATCATCAATATCATCGCCGCGATTGGAATTTCTCATGGATAGCGACACAAAAATGAAAAATGCTATCATAATAATGGCTGCGATCGCAATTAAATTACTATTGCTATTGCTATTGCTATTGCTACTACTATTATGATTACGGCTACTACTACTATTACTACTAGCAATACTTGTATTGCTGCCTCCAAAATCTCCTAAACGAACATCACCTAAGTCTTTTTTATCAGATGACAACCAAATAGAATATTGATAAGTCCTATATCCTGAAGCCTCAACCGATATTTCACCCCGGACATCCTTCGCTTTATCAGGATTAACTTGAAAACGATAAATTCCTTCTAAATCAGTGTAAGAAACAAGAGAGATTTCATCAGTATTTAATGAAACTTTCGCTCCCCGAATCGGTGCTTGTTTTTCATAGTCAATCACGCGACCGATATAGTTTATTGTATTTTTTTTTGCCATATTTAAATTTGAGAATTGGGTGATGGGGATAAGGAGACGGGAGACACAGGACGTGTTTTCCCACTCTCCCTCTCTGCGTCCCTCTGACTACCTACCTCCTTTAGCTATCAGCGTTACTCTTCCTTGAGTTCCGTACGCGACTTCAGTAAGGTGACGATTAGAATCGTGTAATTCGGCAATAATGTGTTTTGCTGATGTTTCCGCGTCGCAGGAAGGGCTAATATCGATCGCTCGACAAAATACGTGAGACCATTCCCAAATCATGGTTTTAGTTAACCCAAATAAACCAGCAGCGATCGCACCATAATTAGTTGGATGTCCATTTACTTGATGTCCAAGTCCGAAAGCTCCATCCAGACGGGCTACTGTACAGAAACAACTGCGCCCTTGTAATCCGGCTTCGTTGAGGGATTTTTTCAAGTGTTTGGCAATTAAAAACACCTGTTTGACAATTGCTTTTTCTTCTGTGCTGTAAAACAGACCATTTCCATTCGGAGCTTGAAAGACTGGATGGATGTGAATAAATGCACCGACAGAACCGTACTGATTTTTTATTGTCTCCAGTTGTGCTTGCAAATGTGCTTCGCTCATTTCTGTCAGTGCTACCCGTTCGACACCCGCAGGTAAAGTGGATTTGTTGGCGGAGATTACAGCCGGAAAGTTCAAGACTACGACTTTCCATCCTTGTGCAGTTAAGCTGCTAGCAACTTTTGCTGTTGTCTCAGAACCATCATCGGTAATTAAAGCCACATAACCTTCAGCAAGTTGGAAATCCAGCCAATCTGGCTGATTGAGGATTTGGATATGGGCGGGGAGTCTGGGAATCCCCGTATCTAAATCTATATCCAAATCTACATCGACATCACCAAAAACACTTACATCGGTTGGTCGGTCAAGCGGATCAAATTGAGGCTTTTTTTTTTCACCCCCAGCAAGTTGCTGGAGATATTGAGCGATTTGACCAATTGTCCGCAGTTCGGCGATTTCCTCCATGTTATCGGGTTTTGGCAAGTCGGGGAATGCTTCTTGCAATGCTCCCATAATCTCAACTCGTTTGATGGAGTCAATTCCTAAATCTGCTTCCATATCCATGTCGAGTTCGAGCATTTCGACTGGATAACCTGTTTTTTCGCTGGTGATAGCCAGTAATGCTTGGTCGATATTTTCGACATCAACAGTGGTTACTTCTGTATTTGTGGCATTTGTGGCGATCGTGGGAACTTCAATTTCTACATTTGTAGTTGGAATTAAAGTTGGAATTAAAGTTGGAATTAAAGTTGAAACTTGGGTTGCCACTGGTGCTGCAACTTGAGGAGCAGGAGCTTCTGCAATTACGCCTGTGACGGCAGGAGAGATATCTGCGTTATTTTGTACTGTTGGGCGAGAATTATTTGATTGCAGATATTCGACAATTTGACCGATGGTGCGTTTTTCACCCAATTCTTCCAGATTTGGTTGAGGTAACTCTGGGTAGATTTCTTGCAATCCTCCCAAGATTTCTACTCGTTTAATTGAGTCAATCCCCAAGTCAGCTTCCATATCCATGTCGAGTTCAAGCATTTCGACTGGATAACCTGTTTTTTCGCTGGTGATGGCAAGTAATCTGTCGCTTAAGTCGGATAAGTCAACTGTGCTAGTTAAAGGTGTGGTAATTGCAACTTCGGTTGTGTCGGCAACTGCTGTTTTGGCAACTACAGGTTGCTCAATTACTGTTTCCTTAACTACTGGTTGCACTGGTGCGGAAGAAACACCATGATTCAAAGATTCAATGGTAGGTTCAACAGTTGAAACTTTTGCGACTTCTGGTACTGGTACAGCAGGGGAAGCTGGTGTTATGGGTAAGATTTCAACAACTTTATTGGTAGTTTTAACTGCCGTGTGAGTAACAGGTGTAGATGTAACTAGCTTTTCTACTGCTGGAGAACTGGAATTTTCGACACTTGGTGAAGTTGTTAACAATCCAGGAACTTCAGCATTAACCAATTCCCCAGAAATAATCTGCGTATACTCTTGCTGGATAACTTGAAAAAAGTTCTTGGTGTATTCAACTTGATGCTGAAGATACTGTTCATGAATCCGCAGGGTTTCACCTTGTTGCGAGTGAAATTGCATCATGCTGCGTTCTAAGCTTTCCATCACCAGAGGTTTGGTAGGATTAGTAGCATCAAAGTTCGCAAACAATGCATTTTGTTGCTGCATCAGTTGGAAAAATGTTTGTGCGTATTCCTGCTGATGATTTAGATACAATCCGTGAACTTGTAAATTTTCACTTTGATTTTTTTGAAATTGTGCCAGGACGTACTCTAAGCTTTCTAAAACCCGTTGGTAGTAAGCTAGATTGTTAGATGTAGGTTGCATTTGTGACTGTCTTGCTGGTTGAGTAACAGGTGGGACAGATTTCTCTGGTTCTAAATTCTGAGTGTTAATCTGAATATTGGTTACTAAATTCGACTTCAGTTCAGAATTACCATTTTTACTGCCATTCGTATGGTTTGACGTAAAAGTTGCTGGTTTTGATTCTTGATGCGAACCTGACACAGTTGATGGGGAATTTGATGTGAGATTTGGTTTGACACCGTTACTAGTAATGCTGGTAGTTTCAACTGTTGAGTGATGACCATTACTAGAGTTAACTGAGGGATTCGCAGAGATTGACATGCTAGAGGTTTTCAATAGTTGCTTTTCAGAGTCAATGTTGCCAATTGGTCGTGTTTCTTCGATTACTTGTTCTGGAGTGGGAAGAATTTGACCTAGGGGTTGAACTTTATATCCATCTTGCAGCGCTTGTTCCCAGGCTTTTTTAGTTTTTTCGGAGATGTGGTTAGCACCGTTTAGACGAATATTTAAGCTTTTGCTGGTCTTAGTTGGAGGTAAAGTGAGTGGTACTTGGTAAGGGTCGAGGTTTTTGAGGGGCAACCCCGCTACGCGCAATTGTACAACAGCTTCGCGCAAAGTGCGATCGCTATTTTTCTGGCTGCTACCGTTGAGAGCAACAGCAATGTGGGGACGATTTCCCAAAATATCTTTAACTAGGTTGGTAAGAACCTTACGGGGACCAAATTCAACGAAGCAATAACCACCAGCACCGTAGATATTTTCGATTTCCTGTTTAAATAGTACGGAACTCGCCAGGTGAGTTTCCAGGATGCGTTGAATTGCTTGCGGTTCCTGAGGATAAGCATTACCCGTAACGTTGCTATAGATGGGAATTTTGGGTGCTTGGAAATTGGCGTTACGTAAGGCGATCGTAAATGATTTTTGGGCGAAGGCAATTAACGATGTATGGAAGGCAGCAGATACAGGTAGTAATATCGCTGTATAGCCTTGGTCTTGCAAAGTTTGCCGCACTTGATGAATATCAGCCGTAGGACCAGCTAAAACCACCTGATTTTGAGAATTATAATTAGCAACAGTAACGCGAGGATAATTCTTAATCGCCGCTTCAACTTTGCTCAAATCCTCTCTGACAGCCAACATTGCCCCTGCGTCGTAGTCGGGGTCTTGCGGTGGTGACATTGCCTGCCCCCGTGCCTTCACCAACAGGCTGTAATCTTCATCACTGAATACACCAGCAGCCCACAATGCCGTTAGTTCGCCAAAACTATGTCCAGCCACAAAATCTGACTTAAAGCCAGCTTGCTGCAAAATTTTGTACATTCCTGCACTCAACATCCCAATTGCAGGTTGAGCATATTCGGTACATTGCAATGCGGCAATTTGAGCATTTTTCTCCATCTCATCAAACACTGGATGGGGGAAAACAACTTCCGAAAGCGGAGCGCAATTATCCTTGAGCAACAGACTATCCATGTAGCCAAACATCTGCTGCATTTCCGGGAAATTCATCACTAAATCCCGTCCCATTTCCAGGTATTGTGAACCTTGCCCAGAGAACAAAGCTACAACTTTACCACCCAATTCCATCCCGCTTTGACGGTAGAAAATGCCTTGAGGGTGTTCCCAAACTGGCAACGATGATTTGGTTCGCAATAATTCCAGCGCTATTTGCAACAACTTACAAGCTTCGGTTCTCGACTCTGCGACAAATCCAACTCTTGCAGCATTCAGAGGAATTTCTTTAACTTTACATTCCTCAATTAGTTCCAAATAATTTTTGTGCCCAGCATCGGATTGTAACTTTGCTAACACTTCTTCGCATCGACTTTGCAACAATGCGGTATTGGGAGCAAATAGAAGTATTGCTGAAGGTGTGCTGTGAAGACGATAAGGAGTAGGATTAGCTGTTGGAGCTACATATTCTTCCAAAATAACGTGGAAATTAGTACCACCAAATCCAAAGGAACTGACACCTGCACGTCTTGGTGCTTCATGCTCTGCCCGAATCCAAGGACGGGTTTCGGTATTTAGGTAAAATGGCGAATTTTTAATATTCAGTTTAGGGTTTGGTTCGGTAATATTAATCGTCGCTGGTAAAACCTTATGATGCAATGCCAGCGCCATTTTAATCAAACTAGCAGACCCCGCAGCCGCTTTGGTATGTCCAATTTGGGATTTCACACTACCTAAAGCAATATATTGCTTTCTGGTATTATCGTCACCAAAGAATTCTCGCAGCGATGCAAACTCAGTTGGATCACCTGCCATGGTTCCAGTTCCATGGGCTTCTACTAAGCCAACGGTGGCAGGATTAATCCCAGCATCGTTGTAAGCACGTTGTAAAGCTTTGACTTGTCCTTCTTGACGGGGTGCATAAATACTCTTGTAGCGTCCATCACTGGATGTTCCAATACCACGAATTACTGCGTAGATTTTGTCCCCATCTCGTTGGGCATCTTCCAAACGTTTCAAGACAATCATACCGATGCCTTCACCCAACATCATCCCATCAGACTTAGCATCGAATGGTTGTACCTTGTCACCAGGGGAAACTGCCGGAGTTTTACTAAAGGAAATATACGCCATGATGGAGTTATCAGTATCTACTCCACCCGTGAGCATCATATCGCTACGATGTTCGATTAATTCGCTGATTGCCATTTTCAAGGCGGCAAATGAACTTGCACAAGCGGCATCAACTACACAGTTAGTACCCCCAAAATTGAGGCGATTCGCAATTCGTCCAGCAACAACATTCGCGAGCATACCGGGGAAAGCGTTTTCATCCCACTTAACGTAGGCGCTTTTGAACTTGCTAATAATTTTCTGGGTGTCCTCGTCAGATAAACCGCTATTTTTGAGTACCTTTTCCCATACTGGATATTCCAAGCGTGCAGCTAAAGGCATTGCAAGTTGTTTTCCGGAAGCAACACCAAGAATTACACCGACATTTTCGCGATTAAATTCGCGGGATGTGCTGTAGCCAGCATCTTCCATCGCTTCTGTAGCAACCACCAAACTCAGTAACTGCGACACATCAGTTACTTCTAAAATGTTTGGTGGCAAACCAAATTCCATCGGGTTAAAATCAACATAAGGAATAAACCCACCCCGCTTGCAATATGTTTTGTCTTCCTGAGTGCGCGGGTTGGGGTCATAATAATCATCGACGTTCCAATGCGAGTCTGGAATATCAGTAATACAGTCAACTTTATTAATAATATTTTCCCAATATTCACGCAGAGTTCTCGCTTGGGGAAAGAGGTTTGCCATTCCAATAATCGCAATCGGATTATCTTGCAATTGCCTGTTCATCTTGTTGATTGACATAGGTTTGTCCGACATCCTCTTTTTCTCCTCAATTAAGTTGAATAATGCCTGTTCACAATTGTTTATTTGGTCTTCTAATTGCGATAAAGCAGTATCGATCCAAGAAGCAGACATAGGCTAATCTTTGGTAGTGTTGATGACGAGAAGTTGGTGAAGAGAAGTTGTCAGGAGAGGTTTCCTCTAGGTAAACTCAGGGGGACGCTTTTCTTTCACAAAACTTCGGATGAAGATATGGTAATTTCTGTTACCAACCAAAAATGAGCTATATGTTCTTGACAGCAGCTATTTACTTGCAGTAATCAAAGGTTTGTGCGTTATTTAATTAGTGTCAGTTGTTAATAAGTTAATAGTTAACAGTTAATTTTTAGAGTTTTGTAGGGTGAGTATTACCCACCCTTCGCTAATCACTAATAATATGGAAGAACTAATACTGAATAACTAATACCTATTAACCAATACCTATTAACTAATAATTAACGTTTTTAATCATTTCAGCGATGTCAAAGCAATATTAATATCATTTTAGTCTAAAAAATGCCACAGATTTATCAGTTGAGGTGTCGGAAATTTATTGCTTGTGATTCCCCTAAACTACATCTGTAAATAGCTTCAAACAAAATGATAAGACTGCCAATATTGCTACATTACTGATGATTCTTGATACTGTGGTGATAGGTCAATGACATTGTTGAAACTAGTAAAATAATCTTGTAATGCACTAGCTGCTTGACCAGTAAACTCAATCCATTCGTTGTGGTACAGATTTTGAGAAATTGATTCTAATTGAAATAATGGAAACTTGGGAGTAGCTATTAAGACAGAAACGCTTTTTTCGCCAGAGCTAGTCCTACTATCTAATTTTACTGCGGCAACATAACTTGTGTTAATTACAACGTTCTGTATCTTGATAAATGCCATAGCTAATTTAGCGTCCAAGATAATATAATTTAAAGTTTTTGACAAACCTAAGTCTGACAAATCTGTTACAAACACACCCCTGTCGATCGCACTCTTTGAAATCTCTAGAAACATCAGCCGAATTTTTGCCATATTATCCAGCGATCGCGATAATTTGGCTGTTGTTCGTGCTTGCAGGATGAATAGATTATGATGCTCTGGATGCAGTAGCTAGGAGCTTAACTGCTTAGGAACTTCATAATTACTTCAAACACTAACATATCTATGAATTTTCGGATAAGAGCTTCAAGTTTTTTAGGGATTTGATGCATAATTAATAATGTAAATGTAAAGAGAAATAAAACAGTATATAAAGTTACGGTTAATCAGCCATAAATAAGAATTAAATTTGTTATCTGTATACGTTTTTTTAGTAGTTGTTGGGATAGTTTTTTTTGTTGTTAAATTTGTTTTTTGGAAAAATAGCTTACAGATAACTAAAAAGCCCGATTTCTATGGAAATCGGGCTTTTTAATCTTGTTTTTTGGTTTAGAAATAAAGAAATATGTAGGGATACATACACATTGACTTAAAACTAAGTCGATTTCTTGCCATCCCCAGTTGTCAGCATATGACTTTACTCCCAAGGAAAGTCAAGCTACGCCCTCAGAGAATATAGTGTTTCTCAGTAGAGTAATATACAGTTTTTAAGCAAGAATCTTGTCAGTAAAAATGGCACAAATAACTATGCCCAAAAACCTAAATTATTTTTCTTGCTTGTTTAGAAGTTAAACTTTGCCAACGCTGAATCCCACGATGAATTAATTCGGGATTTTCGTCACCAATAAAACATGTACGTCCTAAGCGATCGCAAGCAATGAGAATTTCGCCATGTCCCATGAATGGAGATATCACAAAACTATTAGGATGACTGTACATATTTAACAAATAGCTAATAATTCCTTCAATACCTTCAACATTGATGATATTTTCTGGCTTGGGAATTGGGTGATGGGAAAAAATACTGACATAGATGTTATTTAAAATAAATTCGTACTGAAATGGCATTTGATGGCTGCTACAAAAATTATTCACATGTCCCGGAGAACGCAATACTGCTACAACCCTAGCTTCGTTGATGAGGTAATCATGTTCCCAAAAGCTTGATAAAGTGGCGATCGCCAGTGCCGCATCGGAAGGTAGAAGGTTGATAAATTGTTTACCTGCTGTATTCCCGCAGTAAACTAGATGCTTGTTTAACATCCATTTTTCACCAGGTTCAACCCCTGTCTGATTCTTCGCCACGATGGGTTTCCCATTTTTGATGGGTTCTGATATTAGTGCCTCTTTTTTAGGTATTGGTTTGGTAATTTTTTTCGGATAGCTATTCCGTGGTTTATCCTGGGATATCGCACTTTGAAAGGCTTGTAATTGCAACTCTTTTTGCTTTTCTCTAGCTTGCTTGGCTAAAGAAGCTTGGTATTCGGCTTCCACTTTATCACCTTTTTGCATTGCGGCTTCAAAGGCTTTTTCAGCTGTTTCGGCTTGTGTACGTTCAAAGTTGCCAATTCGGGCGATTTTGAGTTGGATAGTGCGACTTTTGCTCAAAGATGTGCCAATTATTTTTTGTTTGACATCGGGGTGAATATCTCTGGCTATTTGCTTCCCTTGCTGGAAAGAACGCTCACTATAGCCAAAACCTTTTGCCAGTTCTAAAGTCGTTTTTGGAGGTGGTGAATTAATTTCACCACCTGTGATGCTAATTTTGGCAGTGTGTTGGTTGTCACCTGGCTTGAAGCGTAAACCCATGCGTCCTAAAATGCGATCGCGTTCTAACCAGAGTTCGTATCTTTCTAAAGGTTCGAGTTCGTTACGGATAAAGTTCTCGTCAATTTCTGCGAGTCTGGCTTGATCGGCATCTTCATAATTGACGATTTTGCATTCGATTTGGTCGAATCCTAGCAACCTACAAGCGGTGAGTCGATGTAATCCCGCAATCAAATTAAATTTGCGATCGACTGTAATTGGGTTCAATAAACCATTGGCGCGAATTGACTGCATTAGTTCGACAACTTTGTCGTCTTTGATGGGACGACGGTTAGAGCCAATATTAATACGATCAATAAATACTGCTAGCACCGTCGGCATAATGATTATTTCTCCTCCTAGTGCCCAGTGAAATCATTAACAATACGATATACCCAAGGTATTTCATGAGTATTATAAATAACCCTAAGTCTTATGAAAATTCTAGTTGACATGTCTATTTTTTTGAGAATTCCAGTTGACTTATGAATTGAAGCTGAACTGCCGCTTAAAAATCGAGAGTAGATTTATTATCAGAGCATTTTTTCGATGCAGCAAGTAGCTATATATTACAAATATACCGAATCAAAGCACCCACTAAATTGACTATTGGGAAACGAAAACAAACAAAATTGTACAATTATGTTCGCTGTTGACATTTCTTCCCCGTTAATATGTACATGGATAACTATTAAGACCTGAGACTGATATTTTTAGCATCTTGTTCCCTATGTTATTTTTCACTAAATTTCGATTTTGGGGCAACCCAAAATCATGCAAATCCAATAAAATTGCTGTAAGTATTTTCATTCTGCTGACAAAACTAGATAACGTGGTTACTTGTTATCTACATGCATTGAAACCATCATTGCAAAACTATGGCATTTCTTCAGAAATATTTGGAATCGTAGTTTAAGTTCTGTAGTTTATGTGACTTTTATCGGAAATTGTCGTGAATAAAGTGAAATTAAGGGTTGCTAATATTTTATAATTCCAGTTTGAATTGACAATTACTGTATCCAAATATGATTACTTGACAAAAGTAAACTTATTTGCCATATTTGAATGTAAGTTGACTCAATAAGTTTTTCATCACGCATCGTTGTATTTCAAAAAATAAATTTGTCACCAAATTAATGCTGAGTCAGTGAAATTTGGCTAGGTTAAATTTGCACATTTTTATTGGATAATATTGTTAAATTTAGAGTCTAGTTATAGCCTAAATTTGGGTGTACATTTACAATGTTAATGACAGCAAAACTCTACAATTGCAGTCATTATCTCAATACTTAGTACAAACTTGCATAAGTTCATAATTAATTTTTGAACAAAGACTCTGCGTAATCACCAAATGTGATGCTTAATGAAAGCCACGGCTGAAACTTGTTTCTGTAATTACTTATACATAGCTAACGGCAAACTGCTTCTTTATCCTAAATTCTCGAAACATCACATACAGAAAAATATACAAGCTCCAATATAAAGTATCAAAATAAAAACTTGAGCAAAATTACACAAGTAGTCAAGTTTTTAAATGCTGCGAATCTTCGCGAAAGTCAATATTAATAAATTTATACAGTGGGGCTAATTCTTTGCGTACATTATTGGGATAGAAATATGACCGTAGATAACGATAGTCAATTTTATACATCAAAATCAAACCCACGTTGGCGAATAATTGTTGCTGTATCGGTGGGGTTAGTGGCGGCGTTGATATCTATTTACAGTTTGACAAGGCATCAAGCATCAGTTCACAAAGAAACTGCAAAAGCGGCAAAAACGATTCCTGCCAGAGTTGCCGTGACAGCATTAGGGCGGATAGAACCTCAAGGAGAAGTGCGACGCTTATCAGCACCAAGTTCCTTAAGTGGTGTACGAGTGGAAAATATTCTCGTCAAAGAAGGTGAAACTGTTCGCACAGGGCAAGTTGTGGCATGGCTAGAAGGATATGCCAGAAGTGCTGCTGCACTTCAGCAAGCCATTGACAGAGTGAGCGTCGCACGGGCAAAACTACAGCAAACGAAAGCGGGAGCAAAAACAGGGGATATTAACGCTCAAAAAGCGACTATTTCTAGATTACAAGCCCAAGTTAAAGGTGAAGTAGCAGCCCAACAAGCAACAATAGCTCGATTGCAAGCACAGTTAAATAATGCTCGTACGGAAAATAATCGCTATCAGCAGCTATATAAACAGGGTGCTGTTGCTGCATCAATTGCTGATGATAAACGCTTGCAGTTACAGACAGTCGAACAACAAATTCGTGAAGCTCAGGCGGGGCTAACTCGTACAGTTGCCACCTTAAAAGATCAAATCAAAGAGGCAGAAGCGAAGTTAGCAAGTTTGAGTGAAGTCCGTCCAGTTGATATTCAATTAGCTGAAGCAGAAGTCCAGAGTGCTATGAGCGCAGTCAAACAATCACAAGCAGAACATGAGTTGACGTATATTAAATCTCCAGTAAACTCCAAAATTCTGAAAATACATGCCAAATCAGGAGAAGTTATCGGTAGTAATGGCATAGTTGAACTGGGTACTACCTCGCAAATGTATGTAGTCGCTGAAGTTTATCAAACCGATATTGAGAAAGTACGTATCGGACAAAAAGCAATTATTAGTAGCACTGCATTTAGCGGCAAAATCCAGGGAACTGTACACAATATTGGATTACAAGTCGAGCGTCAGAGTATTCTTAGTGTCAACCCTTCTGCCGATACAGATCGCAGAGTCGTTGAAGTGAAAATTCGGATAGACAATCCTAGTGATAGTCAAAGAGTTGCAGGTTTAACCAATTTACAAGTAGATGTTGCAATTAACATCTAACTTTAATTATTAACATTGAAATATCAGCAATACCACTTGATTTTAGGTTCGCAAAATTTGGTTTAGATTATCCATAATCACAAATCACAAATCTAAAATCACAAATCCCAAATTGGTATTACACTTCACACCCAATTTTGGAAGACTGAATTATGGTTTTTAAAACTCCCCTAGCTTGGCTGCAACTAATTCAACAAAAAGGACGTTTTAGCGTAGCTGTTGCTGGCATGGCTTTTATTGTACTACTAATGTTCGTACAATTGGGCTTTCAAGATGCACTTTATTCTAGCGCCACATCGGTACATCAAAGTTTGCGTGGTGATTTATTTCTTGTCAGTTCTCAATATAAAGCTCTCACATCTAATCAAAGTTTCCCACGTACTAGTTTATATCAAGTATTGGGATTTGATGATGTGGAATCTGTAAGTCCGATGTATCTAGAATTTGCCAAGTTTAAAAATCCAGATACAGGAGAAAAATATCCAATATATGTAATTGGATTTGAACCAGGTAAATCTATTATTAATTTACCCGAAGTAGAGAATAATCTCGATAAACTAAAAATACCAGATGTCATCTTATTTGATAGAGATTCCCGTACTTATTTCGGTGATATAGTCAAAAACCTTGATCAAGGACAAACTGAGCAAGTAGTTGAGGTATTTCCATTCAATAATTCAACTGGTTACAGAGTGAGAATTGCTGGTTTATTTAGTATTGGTCCCTCCTTTGGGGTTGATGGAAATTTGATTGTCAGTGATACAACGTTTAGACGAATTTTCCCGAATCGATCGCCAGATAGAGTAGATATCGGTGTTATTTCCCTTAAACCTGGTGCAAATCCAGAAAAAGTGGTGGAAAATATTCGCAAAAATCTTACTAATGATGTGACAATTTTCACCTATAAAGGATTTAGCAATTATGAGAAGAAATACTGGGCTGCCAGAACTCCGATAGGCTTTATTCTGAACCTGATGTTGACGATGGGTTCAATAGTTGGAGTTGTGATTGTTTATCAAATTCTCTACAGTAATATCTCCAGTCAATTTGTTGCTTATGCAACATTGAAAGCTATTGGTTATGAAAACAATTACTTATTAATTGTTGTATTTCAGCAAGCTTTAATCTTAGCAATATTAGGTTATATTCCTGGGTTTATCTTTTCATTAGGATTATACGACTTTGCAATGGATACAACTAAGCTACCAATCATGATGACTTTTCAGAATGCAGTAGTTGTCTTTGTTTCTGCAATTTTGATGTGTATTATTTCTGGAGTTTTAGCAATTAATAAACTCCGTTCTGCTGACCCTGCTGATATTTTTTAATAGTTTTGGCACTAATAATTAACTATTAACTAGTACAGTACGGCGGAAATGAAGCAACCATTCTCAAATGACAAAAAGCTTCTTAAATAAGCTTTATTCCTTCTGCCTTCACGTACTAGCTACTTGGCAATTTACAACTCACCACAAACCATTTCTAAAAATAATGAGTATTCAAAATCAAACTCTGTTAATCACAGGAATTAATGAATTTGTTGGATTACGGGCTGCGGAACTAGCAATTGCACGAGGTTTCAAAGTTAAAGGCTTGCAAACAGTTGCCGAGAACAATCAAGAATTAGAGAAATTAGGAATTGAGCTAATTATTGGTAGTATCAATGATAGTGCGATCGCTCAAAAAGCCTGTCAAGGTGTAGATATTGTTTTACATACAGTTGAAATTGCCAAAGAAGGTGGAAAGCTCCAAGATTTTCGGAAAGTGAATGTAGATGGGACTGCAAATATAGCTAATGCAGCTAAAAAAGCAGGTGTAAAGACTTTTGTCCATCTATCTAGTGTTTTGGTTTATGGATTTGATTACATCAATAAAATTACTGAAGACGAACCACTAGCTAATGAAAAAAATCCCTACTGCCAAACCAAAATTGAAGCAGAGGCGACTATTTTGAAGCATAATTCTCCACCAGAATTTGGCGTTATTATCATACGTGCTGGTGATATTTATGGTTCTGGAAGCATTCCTTGGGTAATTCGTCCTCTTTCACTCATGCGTCAAAATTTATTTGCTTTTGTTAACGATGGCAAAGGAGTTATGAACCATGTATATATCGATAATCTTGTGGATGCTATTTTTCTTGCTATTGAAAAACAAACCTATGGTCAAATATTTAATATCACAGATGGAGGTGAGACTAGTTGGAAAGAATACTTTACTCAACTTGCAGAAATCGCAAATTTAGCGCCTCCTTTTTCATTATCAAAAGACGAAATCAAATTATTTCTCCGCGTCCGGTGTCAAGGACAAAAACTATTTCGGAAAGAAGCAGATATATTACCTGAATCGGTTGATTTTATGTCCCGTCCCTATGCTTACTCCCTTGCAAAAGCGAAAAAAATCTTAAATTATGAGCCAAAAATAAATCTTGAGCAAGGTATGCGTTTGATTAAGGAATCATTACCATGCGAATAATAATTCGCAGCTATTAGTTTTTTTCAATAATTAAGAAGAATAGAGAATATTTTTCTTAATTATTAACTTAAATTTTTGTTTTCTCGCTCAATCGAAATCTCAATTTTGTCAACAAAAAAATATTGCAACGACATTAAATTGACTTGTAGGAAAAATCAGATGAAACTAACACCGATATTTTGGAGTCTTTTGGGTTTGACAACTGTAGCCAGTATTCACTTTGGCACACAATTAAATGTTATGGCAAATGCGAAATCTCATGCAACACTCACAGTTGTGGTAGATGGATTACAATCGCAGCGTGGACAGATTTGTTTTAGAGTTTTTTCTGGCGATCGGGGATTTCCTAATGGTAATGAGAGTGAGGTAAAAAGTGCTTGTACCAAAATTACAGGCAATTCCGTTCAACAACAGTTTAAAGGTTTAAAACCTGGGACTTATGCAGTTGGCGTAATTGCTGATGAAAACGGAGATGAAAAATTGAATACTGACTGGTTAGGTATTCCAAAAGAAGGTTTTGGTATCTCTCTCAATCCTAAAGTTTCTGTGACAACAGGTACACCAAAATTTAGTGATGCGAGTTTTCCAGTGAAAAAAGATACAACTATTAATATTCAAATGAAATATTCCCTTGATTCATAAATTCAATCAACATATATAGTGAGGTAGAAAGGGAGGAAAAATTTATGTAGGGATGTATTATGTTTATAGATAATATTTGAGTATTTTTAATGACGCTTTCGCGGCACTTGCATTTGATTTTCAGCACAGGTTTTATTGAGTTTCGTTAACCCAATCCATCGATAAAGTCTATCACCAAAATCAGGAAAAAGTTGAATATATGCAAATAAAAGTTTAGTTAAAAAACCATCCATCATCACTTCTGCTTGATTTTTATGGATAGCTCTAATAACTGCGATCGCAACTGCTGAAGGTTTGGAGATATGGGCTAGTCTTGGTGCTGGTAAGCCAAATGCTAAAAACATTCCTGCTGAAGTGTAACCAGGACAAATAACTGTAACTCCAACATTGGTATTTGCCAATTCTTGTCGTAGTGAATCTGTCCACATAATTAACCCTGCTTTGCTAGCAGAATAAATACTGTTATATGGCGCACCTTTTTTACCGGAGCCGGAAGCTATATTCACAATATGACCACTATTACGAGCTATCATTGCAGGAATTAATAACCGGGTTAATTCCATTCCAGCAATTAAATTAGTTGTTAAAATTGAGCTAATATCTTCCAGAGAATAATATTGAAATGGACGGTATTTTTCAATTGCTGCGTTATTAATTATAATATCAACAGAACCCACTATTCCCTGAATTTGTTTGACTAAAACTGGTAATTCTTCAACTTTACTGATATCAAAAGGTAAAGCAATTCCTATTCCACCTAAGACTTTGATTTCTATACATAATTTATTTAATGCATTTTGCGATCGCGAAACACAAATAATAGTTGCTTGCTCTTTTGCTAAGGCGCGAGCAATATATTCGCCAATACCCCCTGATGCACCAGTTAGTAATACTGTTTTGCCTGTGATATTAGTCATATTTTCAGCCTTTTACTTTGTATACAATCACTAATTTTGAATTCCAATCAGGCATTGATAAATAAAAAATACAGTTTTGTTTTATACTCTAAATCGTGATAAATAGTAATTGCTAATTTAGCTCAATTAAATATTATTTCTGACCTTTTTAATACTTTTTTGATGGATTATTTATTACTGTTAAAAATACTGGTTTGTATCTGATATATTTGTCACGAATAATTTGTTTACAAAATATTAGTATTTTTGTGATCAATTATTCATTTATACTTTGATTAAAGGAATACAATATTTGTAATCTATTTGCACTCATTATCAGCCTTCGCCAAAACTAATTGGCTGAGTGTAGTTAAATCAATAGTTTATCTAAACAATAAAATATTTTAGTGACAGTATTATTACTAAGTAAGTAAAGATTTTAATACCGCTAAAATTAGCTTAGATAAGTGAAAAATATATAAGAAACTTTCCCATTAGTTGGAGATATATATACCGAAATTCACAAGTACCAGTATGAATGAGTTTACTAGTTTTAAATAAGTCTATCTTTTTGAAGAATACCAATTATAATTCAAATTATGAGTAATCAAACACTTCGGATTGCAATTATTACAAGCTTGTACGCACCATTCTTATCAGGAGTTTCTACAGGAGTACATCAACGAGTTTGTTGGCTACTTAAACAAGGACATCATGTTCTATTGATGCATCCAGAGTTTAATAGTAAATATCCCAAAAAAGTTGGCGATCGCCCAATGTCTGGCTTAAGTGAAGCTCAGGTATTTCCAAATTTTTCTTCCTTTGCATATCCCACAGAACCATTAATATTTTATAAGTCTCTGCCTCAACCTTTAAGTTATAGACATTGGAGCGATACGGAGGTATTAAAAAAATTTCAACCTGATATTGTTGTTGTCGAAGAAGCGCCACAAATGAGAGGCTTCTACTCATTGTTTCTCCAAGGTTATGGTCGTCCCATAGGCTCAGAATACGGTAAGTTGACAGGTACACCGATTATATCGCTATTTCATACTGATATAATTGCTTACATTAAATACTACTTGGGCAAGCAAATATTCAACCTAATTAGTCCAATTTTGCCATTCACAATTAAAAAATTTAGCGAATTATATGATTTGAATTTGTTCCCATCCCAAGAACAATTAACTCGGTACCAAAAACTTAATTCTCAACGTAGCGAATACTTACGTTGTCAAGGCGTTGATTGTCAAAAATTTCATCCTCAAAATATCATTCATAATCCAATTCCTGACGATGATAGACAAATATTATTATTTGTGGGACGAATTACCGCAGAAAAAAATGTTACCCAACTGTTGGAATCTTTCCCACATATTGCCGCCAAAGTCCCCAATGTTCATTTAGTTATTGTCGGTAGTGGACCGTTAGATGCAAAAATGCGACAACTTGCAGAAAAATATAAGTCAGGTGTGACTATTTGGGGTGAATCTTATGGGAATGAACTATTAGGATGGTATGCCCGTGCTGATGTTTTTGTAAATCCATCAATAACCGAAAATTTATGTACTTCCAATAACGAAGCACTCGCCTCAGGAACTCCCATTGTTCTAGCCAAATCTCCCTCTGCACTAGAACAAGTAGAACCCGGAGTCAATGGTTTTCTTGCAGAAGCTAATAACCCAGTTGACTTTGCCAATAAGGTGATTACAATTCTCGAAAATCCAGAATTGCAAGCAGAGATGTCCCAGCAAGCGCGTCAATCAGTTCTCAAATTTGATTGGTCAGCTTGTATGCAAAACTTTGAAAATAAACTTTGGGAAATTTATAGAAGCTCACACAATGCGAATCAATAAGCTTAGTAAGTTGCCGAGAACATTGCAATTATGTCTTGCAACATCTGACGTTCTGCTGACAGAGCAAAGCCGGAAGTAATTGTGAAAAAAGACCAAATCAATACCTCCAGATGGAGGTTATTTTTTTGAGAATCGGATAAATCTGATTAGTAAAAATAGTATATAGGTACAAATAACGTACAATTATAGATGAACCTGTAATATTCAAGGATAATCGTGCAAAAAGGTCGATTTGATCACCTGCGAGAGAGTCAATTTTAGAGGAAGACAGGATGTCACAAAGCTCAGGGTTGTATATTCTACTAGTCAGTATCCACGGTTTAATTCGGGGGCATAATCTGGAGTTGGGACGAGATGCAGATACAGGCGGGCAAACCAAGTATGCGGTTGAACTTGCCTGCACATTAGCTAAAAACCCTCAAGTAGAAAGGGTTGACCTCTGTACTCGTCTGGTGAATGACCCCAAAATCAGCCCAGATTATGCTCAACCAGTAGAAATCCTCTCCGAAAAAGCCCAAATCATCCGTATTCCTTGTGGTCCACGTCGCTACCTTCGCAAAGAAGTTCTTTGGCAATATTTAGATTCCTTTGCAGATGAATTACTCAGACATATCCGCAAAGTTGGGAAAGTACCCCACGTGATTCATACACACTACGCCGATGCGGGTTATGTCGGTTGTCGGCTGGCTGGTTGGTTAGGAACTCCCTTGGTGCATACAGGTCACTCACTAGGACGAGTCAAACAGCAACGCTTACTCGAACAGGGGACTAAACAAGATGTCATTGAAGACCACTTTCACATTAGTACCAGGATCGAAGCTGAGGAACTGACTCTTGGTAGTGCAGCTTTAGTGATTGCTAGCACCCATCAAGAGGTGGAGGAACAATATAGTGTTTATGACCAATATCAACCCGAACGGATGGTGGTAATCCCTCCTGGGGTGACATTAGAACGTTTCTACCCAGCAAGCGATGATTGGCAAAATCCACCGATCGCCAAGGAATTAAATCGCTTCCTCAAAGAGCCTCACAAGCCAATGATTATGGCAATTTCCCGTCCGGCGATACGTAAAAATGTCACTAGCTTGATTAAAGCTTATGGCGAAGACCCCGAACTGCGGGAACTGGCGAATCTTGTTATTGTCCTCGGTAAACGAGAAGATATTGCCGCGATGGAATCTGGTCCACGCCAGGTGTTTATGGAAATCTTGCAATTAATTGATCGTTATGATTTGTATGGTCGGGTTGCTTATCCCAAACACCACAATGCTGATGATGTCCCAGATTTATATCGCTTGACTGCAAAAACACGGGGAGTTTTCATCAATCCCGCCCTCACAGAACCATTTGGCTTAACTTTGATTGAGGCAGCAGCATCTGGCGCACCGATTATTGCGACAGCAGATGGGGGACCACGAGATATTATCGCAGCTTGTAAGAATGGTTTGCTAATTGATCCCCTCAATCTTCAAGATATTCAAAATGCACTACGAACAGTTTTAAAAGATACTGAAAAGTGGCAATCCTGGTCTAGCAATGGTGTGCAGAATGTCCGCAAATATTTCTCTTGGGATAGTCACGTAGACAAATATTTAGAGCAAATACGCCGTTTTCCCCAACAAAAAGTACAATCCCTACTTAGTCCCCTACGCAAATCTCCAGCCTTAGAAAATCCCGACTGGAATATACCCGACACCAACCGCTTACCCACAGCCGATCGCTTCCTAGTTTGCGAAATTGATAACACCTTATTGGGCGATCGCGAAGCTTTACAGCAGCTAATTCAAAAAATTCGTGATCAGGGACACACAACCGGAGTTGGCATTGCTACAGGTCGCAGTCTCAAAAGTGCTTTAAGTATGCTGGAGGAATGGCGCTTCCCCATGCCGGATTTATTAATCACATCCGCAGGTAGTGAAATCTATTATGGTCCGCAAATTGTTACGGATACGAGTTGGCAAAAACACATCGGTATTAATTGGCAAGCGAATAGAATTCGTGAAGCAATGCAAGAAATTTCTGGAGTTGAACTGCAACCACCAGATGCTCAAGGAAAGTTTAAAATTAGCTACTTTGTTGACTTAGCCAAAGCCCCTAGCTTCCGAGAAATTATTCGTCATCTACGTCAGCAGCAACTTCCCGTGAAAGGAGTTTTTAGCCACAATATGTATCTTGATTTGCTACCAATTCGAGCTTCCAAGGGAGATGCAATTCGTTATGTAGCTTTGAAATGGGGATTACCTGTGAAGCGTTTCCTAGTTGCGGGGGCATCAGGTAATGATGAATCAATGTTAGCTGGGAATACATTGGCAGTTGTGGTGGGAAATTACAGCACAGAAATCGAAAAATTGCGCGGTTATCCCCAAATTTATTTTGCGGAAGGAGACTATGCCTGGGGAATTTTGGAAGCATTAGAACATTATGATTTTTTTGGCAATCTACCTCAAGCTAATTCGCTCTGAAATTTCAATACCTAATTGCCCGTTTTAATTAACTAAGTTACTAATAGTTCAGCAGAGCAACCTTCACGGATTATTTTAATTCCATTTGTTGCTTAATTTTGTGTAAATAGTACTACTGATTAGCTGACCAACTAATATCATGTCTAGTTGAATACTTGTTATTAATACTGACACTTATTAAGGCTGACACGGAGACTTAGGGACGCGGGGACGCGGAGAAATTTTAATTATAAGTGATTAGCCGAACATGATATGACAAAATCTGTCGCCGAATGTACAGAAGAATAAAACTGAAAAGTTAATTATATTCATAAGTTTCTACAGATTTGAAGCCGTAGAAACACAAATTAGCAAAGTTATCAAGTTTCAAAATCCTAATTTTTCCATTCTCTACAGGAAACAACTACGGAAAAATGAAGCAATGGTGTAATCTGCCGAAATTGAGAACTGCAATCTAATCTGTCAGCGCAAAAATGAAAGACTTAGTATTATTCCTATCACAGATTTTGTTGGGATGGTTATTTGTTCAAATTACTATTATTAGTAAATTTTTATACTCTCTAGGTTCCGGTCAGTCTATATCTGATGAAGAACTACCGAAGGCTGCAATTATTCTTTCGCTTCGAGGAGCAGACCCCTTTTTATCGCACACATTGCGATCGCTTCTACAGCAAAATTACCCGATATACAATTTAAAGATTGTTGTTGATAGTTTGCAAGACCCAGCTTGGGATGTAGCAACAAGTATCATTAATGAATACAACGCCCAAAACGTGCAAATTAGTCCATTAAGAAACCCACTTTCAACCTGTAGCCTCAAGTGCAGTTCAATCGTACAAGCTGTTTCCGAATTAGATTCTTCATATCAAGTTGTTGCCTTGGTTGATGCGGATGCAGTTGTTCATCCTAATTGGTTGCGGGACTTAGTTAGTCCTTTGAGTAACCCCAAAATTGGGGCAACGACAGGAAACCGTTGGTATTTACCCACTGGGGATTATTGGGGTTCAATGGTGCGATACCTCTGGAATGTTTCCGCAGTTATTCAGATGGTGATGTATCAAATTGCTTGGGGTGGTTCTCTAGCAATTAAAACTGAAGCGATCCGCAAAACAGGCTTAATAGATGTTTGGAAGCATTCTTATACTGATGACACAATTTTGCGAAGTCTCTTTCAAAAACATGGTTTACGAGTTCAATTTGTACCTTCAATAATTATTCTGAATCGCGAAGAATGTAAATTATTTAATTTACTCCCTTGGTTGCGTCGGCAATTACTAACTTCGCGACTATACCATCCATGTTGGATTTTGGTTGTAGCCGACTCAGTATTTACAATCCTATTACCAACTACAATTTTAGCCTTGAGTCTCATCTTATTTTTGATTGGAGAACAGCAAACAGCAGGCTTTACATTTGCTGTTTTTTTTAGTTATACAGTTGTCTTAGTTATATTCACATTAATTATTGACAGTTGCATTCGCCGGATTATTCGCGATCGCAATGAAATCATCCCCAGTCTTTCTCTGGCAACCGTAGCCAAAATTTTTATTGCTACTCCATTTACTCAATGGACATCTGGTTTAGTTATGTTATCTTCACTATGGGTCAAGAGTATTGAATGGCGAGGTGTTCGCTACCGGATTAAAAGCCCTTGGAATATTGAATTAGTGGAATATATACCGTATCGATTTGTTAACAAATCTAATCAAAACAAAATATCTTTGTAACAAAAATTGCTCAAATATTGCCTCAATTCCTGCTTATTTAGCTCTCTTTCTTAGTTAGAGAGCTTTTTGTGTTTATATAAATTACTTTTTATCTAGAAATTTGTATCAGTAGTGTCTATATCAACCCCATAAGTAATATGAAAATACAACTACTTAAGCACATATATTTGAAAAAGTGGAGATATTGCAATGACTGAATTCCCACAAATTACTCTCCCTTTTCCCACAAATGAAGCTGGAGAATTAGTAATTCCTACAGTTAGCTACAACACGTTTGATGTACCACTTGCTTTTTTGAACAATTGTGGAACCTGGGAAGGTACTGCAAAACGGGTAAATACAGAGGGGAAATTGATAGATGAACACTTAGTTCGCGTCAAAATCGAGGTTGAAGGTTCGCAGTATGTTCAAACCAATACTGTTCGCATTAATACCCCCAGGGAAGTAACAGCTAAATATTTTGGGAATTTCTGTGAGGGTAAGCTTGTCTTCCCCCTAACAGATGAGGTTTATACGTTGGGAGGAGAAAAAGCATCGGGGTTTTCGGGAATTGCTTGGGCTGTAACTGACGATTTGATAGTTTACCGAGGCAGTCGAACTGTTGAGGGACATAAAACATACTACAACGAATTGATTGCTCTGGTAGATAACAACCATCGAGTCCGAACGACACAGGTTTACGAAGATGGAATTTATAAGCTGATTACTGCGATTGACGAAACAAAGGTGCAAAAGTAACCTTTCATTTGAATAGTGTACACACGCCACAATACAAGAAAATGCAAGAACTCGTTTTCTGGAACAAGCTTGCAAAATTTACATAATATTCTGGTGCTTTTTCCCTGGTGACGTGGGAATTATTGCAATTGTTGGATGTTCATGAATAATTAGCTTAAAATCAGATTACAGCCTATCTGTCAATATATATTTGTTAAAATTTATGAACGCTACCAACTTCGGTGTGTAAGTGGATTTATCTTTTTGGCAGAAAGATTGGCATCAGCGCTATTCAAGAGGAATATTATATGATTTCAACGCCGAAAAAAATTGGCATTGTTGGTGGTGGGACTACTGGATTATATTTAGCTATTCTTTTAGAAGATGCGGGTTTTGAGGTTTCTGTATTTGAACGCGCTCCTCAAGCTAGGGTTGAAGGCTGCGGGATTTTGTTGATACCTAGTGGGTTGGAAGCGCTATCTTTCCACAGTCGGGAATTATGTGATGAGGTAATTCAAGCTGGGGTAAAAGTTCGTACTTATGAATTTCGTAGCTTATTAGGTAAAGTTGTCAGTTCTGATTCTGCGGGAGATTCAGAAGTTACATCTGGCTTCCCAAATTTGACAATTCATCGAGAAAATATTTCCCAAGCTTTATTACGTCGAGTTCCTACTAAATGTTTGCATTTCGACCATTATTTAGAGTCTATTGCATCGAAAAATGATCAGGTGATTGCGACATTTCGTAATGGTAAGCAGTGGGAAGGAGATTTATTAGTGGGTACAGATGGATTAAATTCGCAAGTGCGAAATTTTGTTGCACCTGGAATTCGACTATCTTATTTAGGTGATATGGTTTGGCGAGGAATTTTACCGACTACAGAAGTTTGTCCTGATGGATATTTTGTGGTGTACATTCGTGCGCGTGGTGTTTATGCCAATACGTTTGATATTGGTAATGGAAGCTTACATTGGGGCTTTTTTATTGAACATGATCAACCGAAAGATGAAAAGGGAATATTAGTACCAAAAAACTGCGAAATTCCCTCAACTGAATTAGAAAAACTTCCCGAAGCAATGCGCCGGACGATTGAAATGACTCCGCCAGAAAATATAGTCTGTCGATATTCTTATGATATTGATCCATTACCACAAATAGTATCTGGAAATGTCGTGCTTTTAGGAGATGCTGCCCATGCAAAAAGTCCTGCTCGTGCCCAGGGAATGAGTAGTGGGCTTCAAGATGCAGTTTTATTATCAAAATATTTAACTTCCTCTGCCACAATTGAAGCTGCATTAGCTGGGTATCAACAAGAACGTCTTCCTGTTGTACATGAATTACAGTTAACAAGTAGAGCCAAAAGTCAAGAAACTGGTCGAATTAAGAAGCTGGCAACAAGTGTATAAGTAGCAATTATTAACTACATATCGCAAAAAGTAAGTTAATAAAGATGTTAGATTATTAGATTAAGTACGGCTAATAACTAGTGAGAAAAAATGATTAAAAGCCGTACCATTTTTATCATTTATCATAACAAAACCTTTATAAGGGTTTGGTGCGTTACTACAATACCAGGACTTACGCAAGTGAAGCCAGAAAGCCGGTTTATTCGCCAATATCTGGTCGTCAAAATAATAATTTTGCATAGAAACCGAGTTTCTTTGCGTAAGTCCTAAATACCTAGAAAAAAGACTGAGATTAAAAGTAAATATTAATTCATAACTAATTCTTTTTGTGCAGATTTACTCAAGCATTTGCTGAAAATTCCAAAGCTGAATTATTAATTAATTTGTAAAACTTATATGCATCTAGGGATAGATGAACTTAAATAATTTTAAGCAATATTATTGCTTCGATTCAATTATCTGAAGTCTCAACTGTAATTTGGAGGTGAGGTTTAGTCAGTTAGACTAGCCATTGGGGTTAGTGTTTTGCTGATGCCGGGGTGAAATGGCTCTACCAATATTCGATTGGAGTCCCCGTCTTAGAGCTTTTTACCTGCTGAACCTATACAACTTATGAAAATTGCACAAATTGCTCCCCTGTGGGAAAGAGTTCCCCCTCCCACCTATGGAGGCATCGAACTAGTTGTGAGTCGTGTTACTGATGAATTAGTGCGTCGAGGTCATGAAGTCACCTTGTTTGCATCTGGAGACTCAGAAACATTAGCAAAGTTGGAACCTGTTACTCCCGGCGCATTGCGTTTAGACTCTCAAATTAAGGAACCCATCATTTATGAGGTACTTGCACCTGGACAAGTGTACCAACGCGCAACTGAGTTTGATATTATCCATTCCCATGTTGGAGTCTGGTCGTTAGCGCTGGCTAGTATGGTATCTACACCTACAGTTCATACTCTCCACGGTAGTTTCACAAAGGACAGTCAAAAGGTATTTGGTGAGTATCGAATGCAACCATATATTAGTATCAGCAATTCCCAGCGACAAGCAGATTTAAATTATGTGGGTACAGTTTATAACGGGATTGTAGTCGAGGAATATCCCTTTGTAGAAAAACCCCAAGACCCCCCATACTTGGCATTTTTAGGACGCTTCTCTCCAGAAAAAGGACCACAACATGCGATCGCGATCGCCAAGCAAACGGGTATAAAATTAAAAATGGCTGGTAAGGTTGATGTTGTAGACCAAAAGTTTTTTGACCAAGAAATTGCTCACCATATCGATGGTAGGCAAATTGAATTTTTAGGTGAAGTTAACCACTCGCAAAAGTCGGAGTTGTTAGGAAATGCCGCAGCTACACTCTTCCCTATTACTTGGAAGGAACCATTTGGCTTGGTGATGATTGAGGCTATGGCTTGCGGGACACCAGTGATTGGCATGAGAATGGGTTCGGTTCCGGAAGTGATTGCCCATGGGGAGTCGGGTATGGTATGTGATAGCTATGAGGAAATGGCTGAGGTACTTCCTATGGTATTAGAGTTAGACCGTAGTAAGTGTCGTGAATGGGTAGAAAATAACTTTAGTGTTACGCAAATGGTCAATGGCTACGAGGCAATTTATGAAAAAATAGTCAGGGAGCGTACTGACAGAAGTTGGTACATGCAAGCTTTGCGAGCATCTTTAGAGTCATTAACTGCATTAAAGTTTTAACGCCAAGAATAAATTCCCGTAATTTCGGTGTGTTTAAGTCTTCCTTACGTTATGTGGGGAAGTTTTTTTACGATTTATCTGCTGCTGTTGCCTGAGAAGTTGGGCACAACACGGAGTTACATGGGATGTCATATCATAAAGTTAGAGACTATTTATAGAGTAAATATTAAGGATAGTCGCGCAGGGAGAAACCCCCCGATTTCTGATGCTCGATACTTAATCCAAGAAACCGGGTTTCTTTGGTCTTAAGGTTTACTTTATACATAACCTCTTAGTACAGATATTTATTATCTCTCTGTTTCAGACAATAGCAAATACGATTCTAGATTCTAGATTTGTTGATATTTTTTACACTTTCTTGAGAGTTAATTGTTTGAACGATACTACATAAATACTGCCTCAATAAATAGTTGATTGATATGACAAAACAACCAGGGGATTCTCAAAAATTTGACAAAGTAATTGATAGTGACGATGAGAAGTCAATTACCAACACTTGGAAGAATCCCATTATCGATATTTTGAATCACACCGCAGCCGGATTAGCAAAACTCATTCCCGTGGGAGAGATAGCGCAAAATCTATCTGGGTGGTTCAATGTTAGCGAAGCGCAAATGGCTGATATCTTAGAAAAAGCGCGATCGCAACTGCCGACTACTGAAGCTTTATTAATTGGCAAACCGCAAGCGGGAAAAAGTTCCATAGTTAGGGCTTTGACGGGGGTTTCTGCGGAAATCATCGGACAAGGGTTTCGTCCCCACACCCAACATACCCAACGCTATGCTTATCCTTCCAGCGATTTACCTCTCATCTTGTTTACCGATACTGTAGGTTTAGGGGATATTAACCAAGATACTCAAAGTGTGATTCAAGAGTTAATTGGTGATTTACAGCAGCAAAGTCGTGGTGCTAGGGTTTTGATTTTGACTGTAAAAATTAACGATTTTGCTACCGAAACTTTACGTCTAATTACTCAAGAAATTCGTCAAAAATATCCAAATATTCCATGTTTACTGGCTGTTACTTGTTTACATGAAGTTTACCCAGATAGTATAGATAATCACTTAGAATATCCACCAAATTTTTCCGAAGTAAATCGACCTTTTGCAGCAATTAAAGAAGCATTTCAAGGGTTATACGATCGCGCCATTCTGATTGATTTTACCCTGGAAGAAGACCGTTACAATCCAGTATTTTATGGTTTAGAGGAGCTGCGGGATAATTTAGCCGAATTACTTCCAGAAGCCGAAGCTGCGGCTCTGAATCAATTACTGACATTAGACAAAGACGCTAGCGAACAAATTGGTAATTTGTATCGTGATGTGGCTCGACGCTACATGTCTGCTTTTGCAATTATGGCGGGGACATTGGCGGCTATACCCCTGCCCCTGGCAACAATGCCAGTTTTAACAGCATTACAGGTATCAATGGTGAGTTTATTAGGAAAAGTATACGGACAAAACCTGACGCGATCGCAAGCAGGTGGTATAGTTAGTGCGATCGCAGGTGGTTTTCTGGCTCAAATTGTCGGGCGTGAATTAGTTAAATTTATTCCTGGTTTTGGTAGCGTAATTGCTGCTTCCTGGGCTGCTGCTTATACTTGGTCTTTAGGAGAAGCAGCTTGTGTTTACTTTGGTGATTTAATGGGTGGCAAGAAACCGGAGCCACAACAAATTCAAGCTGTGATGAAACAATCTTTTCAAGAAGCGAAAGAAAGGTTTAAGGGAATGAAAGTTTGAGCCTATTTGTCATTCTAAAGGCATAGAAATTCCCCTATTCGCGTTTTATTTTGTACGATTAGATTTACTAAATGCAGGAGAAAAATCATGACTAGTTTAGTAAATGAAGCTAATAAATCTTGGTTTACCCAATTACGAGAACAATGTGAATATCCAAGTAATCAAGTTTTTAGCAAGGTTTTATTCCAAGATAATAATTGCCAATATAAACTTATTTGTATTGCCACAGGTCAAAATATAGCTGAACACAGCACAAATCGTCATGCGACAATTACGGTAATAGCTGGACGAGGAATCCTCACATTGGCAGGTGAAGAAGTCTCCCTAGAACCTGGTGTTTTTGTATCTATGCCATTAGGAACTCGTCACGCTTTAAAATCAGAAGAAAATCTTGCTTTTTTACTCATCTTCTCGGAAAATTGTCGGTAATTATGCAAATTTATGCAGTAATTAGCCGAAGATGATAAGTAGAACGGTGGAAATAAACCGTAGACGCGGAGCGGCTTCTCGCAGATTAGTATATAACGAAAAGTAAAGTTACCTAATACCATTTCACGAAAAATCTGATACAGATGTAAATCCTGAAAGCTTTGCTGCATCTAAGTTTTTTAATTGCGTTAGCGAAGCTCTTCCGAAGGAAGCATTGCGTAGCTTGCTTCTCGCGGTAGCGAGTATTGCGAATTGTGAATTGGTATAAAACCCTCTTCCCTTCTGCCCTCTGCCCTCTGCCTTCTGCCCTCTGCCTCCTGCCTTGTCATAACGACAATTTTTAACACCGACCTACTTACTAGCCTTCACTATCTGCCACAGTCTCAGACAAACTCAATACTGGTTGCTGATAAAGGGGAACTGTAAATGTCACTGTCGAACCTAAACCTTCCCCCAGACTGTAAAAGTTGACTTCTCCCCCCATTGCTTCAACGAGTTTCTGGGATATTGCCAGTCCTAAGCCCGTACCTCCATATTGACGAGTACGAGAACCATCGACTTGGGAAAATGATTGAAATAATTTATCTTGTTGATCTAGGGATACACCAATACCTGTATCCGCTACTCGCAATTTCACCATGCCCGGAAATTCGCAGTTATTGAAGCGTACTTTTTTGCGAACCACGTCTGCACTCAAGGTGATACCACCTTCATGGGTAAATTTGATCGCATTTCCCACTAAGTTAATCATGACTTGTTTGAGTCGCAAATAATCGCCGTAGACGACAACTTCATCATAGGTGTCGGGTGTTTGCATTTGGAAACTGAGGTTGCGAGATTCTGCTTGCAGACGCATAGAATTACCGACATCGGCAAATAATTCCTCTAAATTTACCGAACCCATTTCCAAGTCTGTTTTACCTGCTTCGATTTTGGCAAAGTCAAGAATATCTTGAATAATGTCGAATAAATGTACGGACAATTTGTGTGCTTCGTGTAAATATTCGTCCCGTTCCTCTGGACTATCTGCCATTCCATCCAAAATTAATTTTAAGAAGCCAATGATTCCATTTAAAGGTGTGCGAATTTCATGGGAAACATTGGCAAGAAATTCGCTTTTACGCCGAGTTGCTTCTTCAGCTTGATGTCTGGCTGCGGCTAATTCTTTATACAGAGTCGCATGAGCGATCGCAGTTCCGATTTGATCAGCCAGTTCTTTGGCTAACTCTAGTTCATCTCCAGTCAATGGGTAGCATTTATCACACAAAGAAACAGCAATAACACTGTTGACTTGGTCTTTATAACTAGTCGCCGCTACCAAAATTCTTTGTTGTTGTAAGTAAGGGTGTTGTGGTGTTTCGATGACAACTGGCTTGAGTTTTGTCAGTGCTTCGGCAAATCCGGGTTCCAAGGCTAAATCTATTTCTAAACCTAGCATGGAACTAACATGTGGCTTGTGATATTCGGCGATCGCTTCTAAAGTGGAGTCACCGGGAGTATAGGGACAAATAATGCAGCGTTCAAAATGCAACATTTTCCCTAAACTATCCACTGTTTGTTGCCAAATCACCTCTAAATCCAAGGTGCGGCGAATGTTGCGGGTGATTTTTTCAACTAATTTACGGTGCTGTTGCGATCGCAAGGTTAACTCCATTTGAGTTAACATTGGCAATGAGATTTGGTTGGGGTGTTGAACTGCGATCGACTGCAATAATCTTCCCATCACCAATACCGTCGTTGCTGCACTACCCAGTGGTGGCATAATTGGAGAAATTACCAATTCTAACTCATACAAATACTGACGATATCGAAACCAGCACTGACAGCGTTCCGGCACTAATGTCGTTAAAATTCGGTGTAATCTTTGCAAATACGCAGATTGATCAACTGGCGCAAATGATTCATCCCCATTTAAATCAGCAACAATATTACCCAAATTAATTTGGGCATTACTACCTGTATTCTGCAAGTTTTGGTCTAAATGCCAATTAAAGCTCAAATACTCCCCTGTCCGATCTTGAGTATAAACAAGTTCGGCTCCTAAACTTGCCCATGAACCATTAGTGTTACTAGCGATCGATTCCAATGTTGTTGAAAATACCTTTGAAATTTGGGAATTAGCAGTAATGCTCATGGCTCAAACTTGGATAAGTTAATGACATACCAAAATCAGGAGATAATAGCTCCGCGTATAAACTTGGAGTATTGCTGCTTAAAGTTTGGCATAAATTTTTACAGCTTTGGCATACTTACCCGCAGTTTTTCATTTGTTCTTCACTCCAGCATGGCAAAATTCACATTTCTTAATATCTTTCCCAAGAGTTATTATGAATTTTAGTCATTCCACTCACCGCGAGGAGGCATAGATTTGCGAACGGGAGTGCGGGTTAATTCATCATCTCTGGGTACATCTCCACGTAACCATTGGCGAATCGCCACCTCAATGACTTTACTGGGATCATTTGTCAGATGCTGGATTTGTTCTAATAATTCAGAATCTAGACGGACTGCAATTTCAACTTTATCGGTGACACGCTGTTCCGCATCAGTTGCTTTATCTTTCATATTCATAGGTTGATGTACCTGAAACTGGTTTTCTCCAATAACTGGCTAAGAACGCTTTACTAGTAAGTGGTAAGTAAGTTTAGGATAGCAAATGCAATACCCAGTACCTCCAATACTATTGATGTTTTACGGACATTCACCCTTCGGTATCCCTTAGGGAAAGCTTTTAGCAAACATATAGTTTACCAAGACGCAAACCGAGTCTGGCAACTGTTTCACTGTTTATTGTACGCTGCTATTTCCCCAACGCCAGATTCTCTGTGTATAGGTTTAATATAAATTGACTGTCAAGTTTCCTTCTTTGGTTCAATTTAATAACACAAAAATTGTATAGCAATATATCTTAAAACTCTATGTGGCATTGAAAATCAGTTAACGTCAATGATTTCAGCTTGAGATGATGGTGGATTGGGGTAGCAGTATGAATCATACTTACATGTAGTAATTATACTACATAAATAAGCTTTATTTTGTTTGAATGTTGCATATAAATAGCCCATATACCTAACTTCTAGGAAGAAGTCAGAGATATCCTTGAACAAAAGGCTTGAACACAAAAGTATGAGATTATAGCTATCTGCTGTCAGTTCATTTTTACTAATAGTTTCTTTTTCTTGGAAACAACTACTTGATTGATGAAGTCAGAGACCATTTATAAAGTAAATATTAAGGATTTAAGAATAGTCGCGCAGGAAGAAACCCGGTTTCTCATCAAAAAGTCAGATGATGCTTGATACTTAAATCCAAGAAACCGGGTTTCTTTGATCTTAAGGTTTACTTTATACGTAACCTCTCAATCCAAAATTTATAGAGCCAATAGAAACTTCTGCACTAAATTAATGTGACGGCGGCATCAAATACTATATATACCTTTTGTTTGGCGATCGAATGCTGATTATTGATTTCTACTTATATTGGCAGTAGCTAAAACAGATTCTTTCTGTTTGCGAGATTTAATGACTCTTGCAGGAGAACCAACTGCGACTGAATAAGGAGGGATATTTCTCGTTACTACAGAACCTGCACCAATCACACTTCCCTCACCAATAGTAACTCCATCAACTACTATTACTCCACATCCTAGCCAGCAGTTATCTTCAATGACAATTCCTTCACGAGTGATACCTTGTGCAGTAATTTTCTGATGAATATCTGTGAATATATGATTATTTGCGAATATTCCGCAGTTTGCTGCGATTAAACAATCCTTGCCGATTGTAATATTTCCTGGTCCTCCTATACAAACGTTGGGACCAAGAAATGTGTTTTCATGAATCTGAATAGTTGTATTGTCCATCGCTCCAATTTTCACTCCTTGCTCAAGTGCAACTCCATCACTTAAATCAAGATTATTATTCTCACCCTTAGCATCTAGACGGACATGTTTAAAAATATGCACTCCATCGCCGATAGAGATAGAGCTAGTATTGATAAATTCAGCCCCATTTTGGATATATCCAGATTTACCAAGCTTGCTAAAAATAAGTTTGTAAAAAATATTCCGTAATTTGGAACCTAAAAATAGAGTCGGAATATCGCCGAATAGAGTGGTTATGAAAACTTCTAAAAAGCGGTTAATTTTCGTAGCAAAAGTATTGTTATCCATATTCTCAATATTGTATTTTTCAGAAGCTTATCGAAACAATCAGAGGCTGATTTTGATACTTAAGAGTTTAGCTAAAGATAACTTCTATACATGTCCATTAGTAAGATACTATCTTTGATTAAGTTGAATTCAATCAAGTTATTTGAACGGTTTTGGTTAAAAAAATATTAGAATATACATCTTCGTACATCACTCTTCTAAGTTAGATAGATAAATTGATACTTTGTTGCTGTGCAACCAAAATATCAACAAATCACTATAATTTCACTAGTTTAAATCTCATACATGACCATGTATTGGCGCTTTTTATAACTATATAAATAACTAATAAACTTAGACAAATCTGGCTTTAGTAAACTTCAACCCAGAATATCAAGATTAAATATATAAGTCTAATCCAATTTTTGATCACAACTATAATAGCTAACTCCTATTGAGTGTAGTATAAAGTAATGATAAATAATTATCAAATTCTGATAATTTTAAATCACATTATCACTGGCTGAGAGTCTTTTTTGGCTTGCAACTTGGCTTATTGCTAGTTTTTAGGTAAGTCAAAATACTGTGTTGCGATCGCATCTCCGTATTCTTGGGTATAAAACTCTATCCATCACATTTACTTCCAGTACCCTCAGCTAACTCAGAAAAACTCATTCTGCCGAATACTACCCAATAACAGCGTTTTGGCAAATAAAGCATTAAAATACATTAAGCTATATCTTCTTTTTTATCTTGGTTGCTAAACACGGCAAATAAAGTATATGACTGACGTTCCCGCAGCTCGCATTCGCAATTTCTGCATTATTGCCCACATTGACCACGGGAAATCTACCCTAGCTGACCGCTTGTTACAGGTGACTGGAACCGTGGAACAACGGCAGATGAAGGAACAATTTCTCGATAATATGGACTTGGAACGGGAGCGCGGCATTACAATTAAGCTGCAAGCTGCCCGGATGAATTACAAGGCAAAGGATGGTCAAGAGTACGTACTCAACCTAATTGATACTCCTGGACATGTGGATTTTTCCTATGAAGTATCCCGCAGTCTCGCTGCCTGCGAAGGGGCTTTATTAGTAGTGGATGCTTCCCAGGGTGTGGAAGCGCAAACCTTGGCAAATGTTTATCTAGCCTTGGAGCATGATTTAGAAATTATCCCCGTTTTAAATAAAATTGATTTACCTGGTGCTGAACCAGACAGAGTTGCTGGGGAAATCGAAGAAATTATTGGTTTGGACTGTAGCGGTGCTATCCTCGCTTCTGCAAAAGAAGGTATTGGGATTGACGAAATTCTGGAAACCATTGTTGAGAAAGTACCACCACCAAAAAATACTGTTAATGACAAGTTACGTGCGTTAATTTTTGATAGCTATTACGACAGCTATCGGGGAGTAATTGTTTATTTCCGGGTGATGGATGGCACTCTCAAGAGAAAAGACAAAATCTACCTGATGGCATCGGGTAAGGAATTCGAGATTGACGAAATTGGCGTACTCTCACCCACTCAAAAACCTGTTGATGAACTCCACGCAGGGGAAGTAGGTTATCTAGCAGCAGCAATTAAAGCTGTTGGTGATGCACGGGTTGGGGATACGATTACCCTGGCTAATGCTAAAGCGCCCGAACCATTACCTGGTTACACCGAAGCCAATCCAATGGTATTCTGTGGCATGTTTCCCATTGATGCTGATCAATTTGAGGATTTGCGGGAAGCGTTGGAAAAACTTAGTCTCAATGATGCGGCGCTGCACTTTGAACCGGAAACTTCCAGTGCAATGGGTTTTGGCTTCCGTTGCGGGTTCTTGGGTTTGCTACATATGGAAATCGTCCAGGAACGATTGGAGAGAGAATATAATTTGGATTTGATTATTACTGCGCCTTCGGTGGTGTATAAGGTAATCACCATCAAAGGTGAAGATTTATATATAGATAATCCCAGCCACTTACCATCTCCCAACGAACGTCAAAGCATCGAAGAACCCTACGTCAAAGTGGAGATGATTACTCCGGAAATCTATGTCGGGACTTTGATGGAACTGTCGCAAAATCGTCGAGGTATATTCAAAGACATGAAATACCTCACCCAAGGAAGGACGACCTTAACCTATGAATTGCCTTTGGCGGAAGTAGTTACTGACTTTTTCGACCAGATGAAATCTAGGTCAAGGGGATATGCGAGTATGGAATATCACTTGATTGGCTACCGGGAAAACCCTTTGGTGAAGCTGGATATTATGATCAATGGAGACCCCGTAGATTCACTGGCGATGATTGTCCACCGTGACAAAGCTTATGGTGTGGGACGTTCTATGGCTGAAAAGTTAAAAGAATTAATTCCCCGGCATCAATTTAAAGTGCCAATTCAAGCATCAATTGGTAGTAAAGTAATTGCCAGTGAACATATTCCCGCATTACGGAAAGATGTATTGGCGAAATGTTATGGTGGTGACATTAGCCGGAAGAAGAAACTCTTGCAGAAACAAGCAAAAGGTAAAAAGCGGATGAAAGCCGTCGGTACGGTGGATGTTCCCCAGGAAGCTTTTATGGCTGTTTTGCGATTGGATCAACAGTAGGCAAGTAATACTTTCGGGTAAGGGTTAAAGGTGTTTTTCCCCTTTTTCCCTTCCCTATTGGCAGTCACCATCAATTTGCCGGAATTTGTTGAATTTGTTGGTTAAAATAACCTTCGTCATGTTGAAGTTGTTGAGCAAATTTTAGTCCTTGTGCAAATGCATTTCTTGCTTGGGGATATTCTTTGCGTTCCAGGTACATTTGTCCAATTTGGTCGTAGGCTTTCATTAAACCGTAAAAATTACCTGCCAGTTCTTCACTTTGCAGTAAAATTTGACTGGCTTGGAGCGCTTCATCAAGTTGTCCTTGAGAACGATAGAGGGCAATTAATTTTTGTAAAGCCTCTCCCGAACGGGCATATTGTTGTTGCTCCCAAGCTGTAATATAGGCTTGTTGGTAGTTTTGAAAGGCGTTGTCTAAGACACTAGGGTTTTCTTTAGCTAAATTTTCGTAGCCAGAACCGATCGCAATTTGTAATTCAGGTAGTGCGAGTAAATTATTATTTTGAGTGTAAATCTCGACAATTTTGTTACGGGTATTAATAGCTTGTTGGTATTGTTTACTTTGATCGTAGATATAAGCTAATTGTTGTAGATAGGCTAACTCGTCGATGCTTTCGCCTCTTGCAGATGCTAAACCGAATAATTGCTCATAAGTAGCAGCCGCCTGCGGATAATCAAACCAACTCATGTGAATTGTGCCAATAGTTTTGAGGAGTTCAATTTCCTCAACTTGATTTTTCTGTTGTCTAACCCCAGCTAAAACCTGCTCATACACTTCGATCGCTAATTTTGGCGATCGCACTTTCTGATATGCTTCCCCTAGAGCTTGTAATATCCCTAAATCAGTGACAGGTGGTAGTTTTTTGGGTTTTTGAATCGATTGCAACCGTTGTGTAATAAATTGCACTTGGGGACGGTCATTTTCTCGCCAAGCAATTTCTCCAACTCTTTCCAGTGCTTGTACTTCGTTGAGAGTGCCCAAATATCGCCGTAACCGTAATTCCCGGTTCCAAGTATCAAATGCACCCATTTTGTCGCCAGCTTGGAGCTTTGCTATCGCTTCTTGATCTAATTTATCCAGTGCTAATGCTAATTGTTGCTGTTCCTGTTCCGTCAAGGGTTGTTTATCAGGATTGCGCGGTAACAAAGGATCAGATACCTTAATTTCCAGAGGATTTGGCGGAAATTTATCAGGAGTTGGTTGTTTTTTCGTCTGGGCGATCGCGGTAGAACTAAATACTAAGGACAATGATAATGTAGTAATAATACTTAAACGGTGAATCATAAGTAATTTAGAATTGAGAGTAAGGTGTTGAGTATTGAAAATAGGGTATGGAGAATTTATCCAAAACAGCAGTATTGTGCCACCATTACCCATTAACTATTTATCCTTTTACATAGACGACATCAAGCTAGAAATTCTCCTGCGAAACAAGTTCCCATAGGTTTTAAAATAAATATTGATAATATTGTTTCATTTTCCACTCTCTACCCTTGAATCCCTACGGGAAGAGTGCTGTGACATGATTACCCAAACTTACACAATGACTCATTCTACAGACATTACCACCCTCGCCCGTTGGATGGCAGCAGATTTTAGTAACCAAGAACAAGCATTTGAAAATCCACCTTTTTTTGCTCACATCCGTGTATGTATCCGTCCCCTACCACAAGAACTTCTGCCTGGGGTAAATTTATTTCTGGAACAAGCTTATGATTTTGCCCTGAATCAGCCCTACCGAATGCGAGTTATGCAACTTACTGCGGCTGATAATCATATTATTATTGAACATTACACAGTTAAGGATGAGTCAAAATATTACGGTGCATCCCGTGATGTTGAACGCTTGCAAACTCTAACTAGCGATCAGTTAGAAAAAATGTGTGGTTGCAATATGATTGTGGAATGGACTGGTAACAGCTTTAAAGGGAAAGTCGAACCAGGTAAAGCTTGTGTTGTGGTACGAAATGACCAAAAAACTTACCTGGATAATGAATTTGAAATCGATGCAGATAAATTTTTCAGTTTAGATAGAGGCAGAGACTTTGAAACTGACGAACATGCTTGGGGTTCGGTTGCAGGTGCTTTCCACTTTGTCAGATGGCATAATTTTGCAGATGAAGTGAAAATGCTGTAGCAATTCACAAAATCGGGAAGTATTCAGCAATAGTAAAATATTAAACTAAATCTTGAAATTGTTGCCAGCATAAATACATAGCACGGGGTACATGAAAACATCCTTTCCACTTCCCTCCCTTGAGGTTTAATAATACTTCCCCACGTCTATTTAAATAACCAAACCATTCGCCATATTCTGTATCCGCAAAATGCTGCCAAGAATATTCATGCACTTTTTGATACCATTGCCAACAAGCATCACGTTTTGTTAATTTATACCCCATTGCTAAGGCGACTAAAGTTTCTAAATGCACCCACCACAATTTTTGATCCCATTCCAACTGTTGGGGTGGATATCCCTTGGCATCCATAAAGTAATATAGTCCACCATATTCTTGATCCCAAGCAAAATTGAGAATATTTAACACCACATCAACAGCTTGATTAATTGTTTTGGTATCGTGATTGCGGTTAGCAATATCCATAATAAACCACATGGCTTCTATTCCATGTCCAGGATTAATTACCCTCCCTTCAAAACAATCTAGATGGGAACCATTGGGGGTGACATTTTCAAACATTAATCCACTTTCGGAATCGAAAAAATCCCCCATTACTTCCTTAACGGTGGCATCGAGGACATTTTCTAAAGTTTCCGGCGACAGTAACCATTCCATTTCTAAGGTTAAATTCGCTAATATCATTGGTACAGCTAGGGATTTCAGGGGACGAGTACCGGGATAAGCTTTGGTATATTTGCCTTTCGGGTTATCTTGACGACGGAGAACATTATTGTATGCTTGCAGTGCCACATCTTTTGCCCATTCTTCACCACTAGCTAATGCATATTTACTAAAAGCCATGGCAGCAAAGCAATCTGAAAAGATATTATAGGGTTGAACTAAGGGCTGTCCTTCGCGATTAAGGGCAAAATACCAGTTTCCTTGGGAATCTCTACCATGTTGTGCGAGAAATTTTGCACCGTTATCTGCAATTTGTAACCAATCTTCTCGCTTTTCCAACTGGTTGTAAAGCATTGAGAAAGTCCATACCTGACGGTTTTGTAGCCAGATAAATTTATCAGTATCGTAAACTTTGCCTGTTCTATCTAAGCAGGTGAAGTAACCTCCTTTTTCCTTATCTAGAGAGTATTTTTGCCAAAATGGAAGTACGTCATTAAGGAGAGTATTTTTGTAAAGTGTTGCTAATTCCTGAAAGTTGTACTTCATGGATGTTTCCTGATGAGATTTTAAGATTTTTATTTTTTACTTTTCCGTCGCCACATACCTTTAACTATTCTAATTTCATCAAAGCTATAATCATCACCTAAATATTCTTTAATTGGTGTGAGTGCAACATCACCTAAAGTATCTAAAACTTTCCAAATTACTTGTTGCTTATTCTCTGGCACTAATACACTAAGATTTATTGCCTCATTTTTTTCAACCAAGTCTGACAAATGACGAATGACTGTGGTGGGACGGATATTTCTTTCTCTGGCAATTTCATCAATCGTCATCCCTTGCTGATGCATTCTCAATGTAGTTAATTCTGTACTGGAAGGTGAACTATTAACGGGCGTGGGTTTGACTTCGGGTTTTTGAGGTGTTAAATTATGCTCTTGACAAAATTCACGAATAGCCGATAAGAAATTATCACCATAATCAGCTAACTTCTTACTACCTACGCCAGAAATTTTACTTAAATCTGTTTTGGTTTGTGGGCGAATATGTGCCATTGATTTTAAAGTTGCATCAGAAAATATAATATAGGGAGCAACACCTTGAATATCAGCTAAAGTCTTGCGTAAGATACGCAATTTTTGCATTAACATTTCACTTTCAATCGTGTTAATGCTTGTTGCTTTAATATTAGCTTTTTGTACTACCGGAACTGCGATCGCAACTTCACGCTGACGGCGCATAATTTCCCAACTAAAATCATTCAACTTTAAGATATAATAGCCATCTGTCCTTTGTTCGAGTAATCCTTGATGCAATAAAGAACGCCCCAACATTCGCCATTCATCAACAGTTTTATCTTTACCAATCCCATATGTAGATAATTTCTCGTGTTCGTATTGCTTGATTTTTTCAGTTTTCGCACCACGTAAAATATCAATAATATGTGTCATGCCAAATCTTTCTTTCGTTCTGGCAATGCATGACAAAAATTTCATTGCTTCTACTGTCCAATCTTGGGTTGGTTTCGGATAGCGACAATTATCACAGCCGCCGCAGTTTCCGAAGAAACGTTCGCCAAAATAGCCCAGTTGAATTGTCCGCCGACAAATCGTACTTTCGGCATAATCAATCACTTGCCTTAACTGTTGTTTGGCAATTTTTTGTTCTTGCTCATCATTTTTTTGATTAATACTCCATTCAATTGTTTTCACATCCCCAAAACTAAAAAATAGAGTACATCTCGACTGCTCCCCATCTCTACCCGCACGTCCAGATTCTTGATAATAACTTTCCAGATTTCTAGGTAAATTGTAATGAATAACTAAGCGAACATCAGGTTTATTAATTCCCATACCAAAAGCAATTGTTGCCACCATCACGCGCACATCATCGCGAATAAATCTGGTTTGATTGCTGCTACGTTCTTCGTCACTTAAACCCGCATGGTATGCGAGGACAGATACCTTGTCGTGCTTCAATTTCAAAGCCAGTTCGTCAACTTGTTTGCGAGTCAGACAATAAATAATAGTTGAACTATCATTTTCCCGAATTAACTCCAATAACTCACCATAGGAATTTTTACTTTTAGGGCGAACTTCGTAATACAAATTTTCGCGATTAAAACTAGCAATATGAATATTCGGTTGTTTTAATCCCAACTGTTCGATAATATCTAAACGCACCCTATCTGTGGCAGTCGCAGTCAGTGCCAGCATCGGCACATTCACAAATCGCGATCGCAAAGCAATTAATTGACGGTATTCTGGACGAAAATCATGTCCCCATTCCGAGACACAGTGCGCTTCATCAATGGCAAAACCAGAAACACCAACTTTATGGTGTACCAAATCCAGAAACGGCAAAAACCTCTCACTCATCAACCGTTCGGGCGCGACATACAACAAGCGAATTTTACCTTCGAGTATTGCTTGTTCCCGCGATCGCACATTATAACTATTCAAGCTACTATTCAAAAATGTCGCTGCAATCCCGTTTTTACGTAATGCATCCACTTGATCTTGCATTAATGCTATCAGAGGTGACACCACCACCGTGAGACCTTTTTTCATTAGTGCTGGTAACTGAAAGCACAATGATTTCCCTCCCCCAGTTGGCATTACCACCAATAAATCACGATTGTGCAATGCGGCTTCAATTATCTCCCTTTGTCCGGGACGAAAATTATCGTAACCAAAGTAATATTTTAACGATTGTTCTAAATTAGAATGCGTAATCATTGATTTGGTAGCAGGCACTGGGTGCGAGTCAATGCAGCGACAATTTTATCAAACCCAAAATTATCAAACCACAAATGGATATATTTATTTTGGTTATTGTGTGATTCTATCGTGATGGGGGATATTTTTAACTTAAAATTTAGCCACAGACACTTAATTTTAGTTCTCAATTAATTTACCATGAACATATAATCTACATATTCCCCACAAACAAAATGTAGATTTGCTCTTGAACTTTTATGTAATTCTGTGTAATCTATGACCATAGGTAGATTATACTAAAACCCTATCGAACAGCCGTAGATTGACATGAGAGAACGTAAAATGAGTTTTTGGCAAAGTCCCCAGAGATTATTACAGTTGATTAATCGGGGGAGGAATTTTAGATTTAATTCTTTAAAAACCTTTGTATCATTATTTTTAATCGGAACAGTTTTCAGCTTGACACTGGCTGCTTGTAGTGGTGGCGGTGCGAATAATTCAACCTCTGGAGATGCTGGTGCAGACAAGGGTGCAAGTCCGGTTGCTGCCAAAACAGGAGATGTACAACTGACACTAGTTTCCTTTGCGGTTACAAAAGCTGCCCACGAAGCTATCATTCCTAAGTTTACAGAACAATGGCAAAAAGAACATAGCCAAAAGGTGACTTTCAAAACTAGCTATGGTGGTTCCGGTTCGCAAACTCGTGCAGTCATTGATGGCTTAGAAGCTGATATTGTTCACTTAGCGCTAGCATTAGACACTACAAGAATTGAAAAAGCCGGGTTAATTCAGCCGGGATGGGAAAAAGAAGCCCCCAATGATGGTATTGTTTCTAAATCTGTTGCGGCATTAGTGACAAGAGAAGGTAATCCTAAAGGTATTAAAACCTGGTCAGATTTAGGGAAAGATGGAATTAAAGTAATTACCGCAGACCCGAAAACCTCTGGTGTCGCTCGATGGAATTTCCTAGCTTTGTGGAATTCAGCTATTAAATCTGGTGCAGACGAGGCAAAAGCAACTGAATTTGTCACTAAAGTGTATAATAACGTACCACTTCTAACAAAAGATGCCCGTGAAGCAACTGATGCATTTTTCAAACAAAATCAGGGTGATGCTCTAATTAACTATGAAAACGAGATTATTCTCGCAGAGCAGAAGGGTGAGAAGGTATCTTATGTGATTCCAGATGTGAATATTTCTATTGACAACCCCATTGCCGTAGTTGACAAAAATGTTGATAAGCATGGAAACCGCGAAGTTGCTGAAGCATTTGTGAAGTTTTTATATACCCCCGCAGCACAGCAAGAGTTCGCCAAGGTTGGATTCCGTCCTGTAGATGAAACTGTCGCCCAAACTAAAGAAGTCAAAGACAAGTATCCTGTAGTCAAAACTTTGGGAACAGTTCAAGATTTTGGAGGATGGAATGGTGCTCAGAAGAAATTCTTTGAAGATGGAGCTATTTTTGACAAAATCCAAGCGGCGAAGAAGAGAGCGTAGTAGTCTGTCAATTTTGTTTTGAGGGGTTTTTGGTAGTGTGAGCGTCTCGCTCACGCGGGCAAGATGCCCGCACTACAGTCCCTCATTTCAACCCTGACAGACTAGTAGTTAGGCATTAAACAAGTGTAATTAGTCACTAGTCATTGTCTCGTGGTTAATGACTAAATGACAACTACTAATCCCAAATCTCAAATCCCAAATTTCTATGACAATATCCTCACCCGAAGTTGCTTCGCGATCGCATTCTCGAAATAACCTCCCAAACAAGATTTTCAGCCTATTGACTGGAGGCTCTTGGGCATGGCGAATTACAATCGTGTATCTAACAGTGATGTTGTTAGTGCCGATAGTCGCTATGTTGGTCAAATCTAGTGCTGAACCTCTACCAGAATTTTGGAGAATTGCCACTAGTCCAGTTGCCTTGTCTGCTTATGATGTAACTTTTACGACCTCTTTAGTAACTGCTTTCATCAATGGTATATTTGGGACTTTACTTGCTTGGGTAATTGTGCGTTATGACTTTCCCCTCAAGAAGATTATTGACGCTTCCATAGATTTACCGTTTGCTCTGCCCACTGCGGTAGCAGGGTTAACGTTAGCGACTGTATACAGCGAGAATGGCTGGATTGGTTCTTTATTTGCACCTTTTGGCATCAAAATAGCCTTCACTCGCCTTGGTGTTGGTGTCGCCATGACCTTTATTTCCCTCTCTTTTGTGGTGCGAACAGTACAACCTGTACTTCAAGAGATGGAAAAAGAAATTGAAGAAGCAGCTTGGAGTTTGGGGGCAAATCAATTACAGACATTTACGCGAGTCATCTTACCACCCTTGCTACCTTCGATTTTGACTGGTGTGGCTTTAGGATTTTCCCGCGCAGTAGGGGAGTTTGGCTCGACAGTAATTATTGCGTCCAATACACCATTTCAGGATTTAATCGCACCCATACTAATTTTCCAACGTTTGGAACAGTATGACTATTCAGGTGCCACTGTCATTGGCGTGGTAATGTTATTGATTTCGTTAGTATTGTTGATCGCAATTAACCTCTTACAAGCCTGGGGAAGAAGATATGACCATTAATAAATCCCGATCAAATCAGAAGAAAAACTGGGTTCCCACAATTTTAATTGCGATCGCTCTTACCTACCTGGCTTTAGTTCTTTACATCCCCGCAGCTAACGTATTTGTCCAAGCTTTCAAAAATGGAGTTGGTCCCTTTTTGAATAATCTGACTGAACCTAACTTTCTCCATGCAGCTTGGTTAACAGTAATATTGGCAGTAGTTACTGTGCCAGTAAATACCGTATTTGGTTTATGTGCAGCTTGGGCGCTGACTCGTAAAAATTTTCCTGGACGCGCTTTTGTTTTAAGCGTGATTGACTTGCCGTTTTCTATCTCCCCAGTCGTCGCTGGATTGATGATTGTCTTGTTATACGGACGTACTGGTTGGTTTGGTGCCTGGTTGATAGAGCATGATATCAAGGTTGTCTTTGCCCTCCCAGGTATGATATTGGCATCAGCGTTTGTGAGTATGCCATTTGTAGCACGGGAAGTCATTCCTGTGTTGGATGAATTAGGAAAAGATCAAGAAGAAGCAGCACAAACTCTTGGTGCAAGTGGCTGGCAGGTTTTTTGGCGCGTTACATTGCCTAGCATTCGTTGGGGTTTGTTGTATGGCGTGCTTTTAACTAATGCCAGAGCAATGGGTGAATTTGGTGCGGTTTCGGTAGTTTCGGGAAATATTGGTGGTGAGACTCAAAGTTTACCTCTATTTATTGAGGATGCTTACAAACAATATCAAACTGAAGCTGCATATTCTGCTGCCGTGATTTTGGCTTTATTGGCGTTAGTGACATTGGTTTTAAAGGATATTCTCGAAAAGAAAACGGGCACTTCCAAAAAAGTATAAAGCATCGTATTACAAAAGGATTCATTTTGTTATGACTTCTAACGATACACTCATACATAAGCAAATCCGAGTCAGAATCCCCAAAGATTACCGTGAGGAACCTGTTATTTCCCGTCTCGTTTCTGACTATGGTTTAGTGATTAATATTCGGGCTGCTATCTTAGGGGCAAATGCTGTTGGTGATGGTTGGTTCGACTTAGATTTACAAGGAACAACCGAACAAATTGAACTTGCTCTAACTTATTTGCGTAATTTGGCTTTGGAAATTTGGGATAATACTAACAAAGGTAGTTGGTGAATCAATTAATTTGCCAGCCTTTTGCTAGTTTAAATTTTGAGCTTGTAGTAACTCCTCTCGAACTTGTAGATATCTTCCTGCGTCACACTTGATGGCGAGGAGGATTTTTTTTGTCAAGTTGTTCTCGCAAAAATATTTGGAAACGGCTATTTCTATTGTCAGTAATCGATTTGTTGAGAACCAAGACTTGGGGGATTCTCCCCCAAACCCCCAATTGGGGGACGGTTGCGTCCCCCAAGCCCCCTCCAAATAAGAAATACAAAAATTTTTGGGAGTGACGAATTATAAGCCTTCTTAATTCAAATTGAAACAAAACTCTTAACCCGAACTCAGATTTTGGTAGTTAATTTATATTCTTAACTGTAGCTTGCTACTCTACGAGAAGCCGCTAGCGCGTCTACTGCGGAGCAGTACCGTATTGATTTCTATTCCATCAACATTAAGCGAAATGCATCTAAGCGCACGTACCAGGGAAAAGGTAAATCTTGAATTCTTATCCATTTCTCTTTAAAAACCTCCGCTTGTAGATGATAATCACTACTATTTTCCGCAGGGCTGTGTAGTTTTAAAAATACTGTCATCCGATGGGGAGTTTCGCTAGTTCTCACCAACCAACAAGGAAAAGTATTTGCTTGATTTGGATCATTTGTAAAGTTAATTTGATGGGCACGAATACCAACATGGGATAATTTATTTGGTATTGGCTCAATCACTTCTAAATTACAACCCCAATCGATGGCGACAATTTTGTTTAATTCTTTTACTTCTGCACGAGAAAAATTTTTACAGCCAGTAATTTGAGCCACACTAACTGTATTTGGATGTTCAAAAATATCATGTTTAGAACCATGTTGGACTGCTAAACCATCTTCGAGAACCAATAAATTTGGACATACTCGATATGCTTCTTCCATATTGTGAGTGACAAATAGGGCGACACCTGGATAGTCCGCTAATCTAGCTACCATTTCCTGTTCTAATTGACTACGTAAGTAAGTATCCAAAGCTGAAAATGGTTCATCTAAGAGTAGTGCTTCCGGCTGACTTGCCAAAGCCCTTGCTAATGCAACCCGTTGCTGTTGTCCTCCAGAAAGCTGATGGGGATATCTATCTCCAAGTCCTTGTAATTGGACTGCAACTAATTGGGCATTTACTTGTTGTTTTGCCGCAGCTTGAGAAAGCTCTTTCGGTAAACCAAATGCAATATTTTGCGCCACAGTCATATTGGGAAAAAGTGCATAATTCTGAACTAAAAAGCCAATTCGGCGTTCTTTTGGAGGTATATTAATATTTTTTTCCGAATCAAATAAAACTTTGCCATTAAGAATAATTTTTCCCTTAGTTGGTGTTTCGATACCTGCAAGACAACGTAAAATCATACTTTTCCCTGCACCCGAACCACCCAATAATCCTAAAGATTGATTGTCTGCATTAAAAGTAATTTTGAGGTGAAAATCAGGTAGTATATTTTCAATATCTACGAATAATCCTTGGGCAGTAGGAGATAAAGTAAAAGACGTAGAATCAGGCATAGAAATACTTTTAGCTTTTTTCTGTCGTTTCCCTTTTCCTTTCCCTTTCCTTGCCCCTGATTGCTGCCAAATATTTAATAAAATAATCCCAGATAGGGATGTACTCATAATTACTAATGACCAAAACCAAGCTTCATTTGTCGCACCTGCTTCCACAGCAAAATAGATGGCGATGGGCATTGTTTGGGTTTGTCCGGGAATATTGCCCGCCAGCATCAAGGTTGCACCAAACTCACCCAAAGCACGGGCAAAAGCCAGCATTGTCCCTGCCAAAATTCCCGGTAATGCCAGAGGTAACATAATCCGCCAAAATATTGTCCATTGAGATGCACCCAGGGTTTTCGCCACCAACAGCAGATTTTGGTCAATTTGTGCCAAAGCACCCAATGCAGTGCGATACATTAATGGGAAAGAGACAACAATTGCCGCGATCGCAGCTCCATACCAAGTAAAAACGACACTCAAGCCGAATTTATCCATCAGCTGTCCCGCAGGTCCAAATTTGCCAAAAAACATTAATAATAAAAAACCCACAACTGTTGGTGGTAAAATCAATGGTGAGATAAAAAGTCCCTCAATCAAAGATTTACCTTTACCTCGATACCCTAACATCCAATAAGCCGCAGCAATACCTACAAAAAAAGTAATCACTGTTGCCAATAAAGAAATCTTTACTGATAGCCATAGAGGAGATAAATCTTGAGGCATGGTATGATTTTGAATTTTGAATTATAAATTATAAATTAATTGATTATTGGCTTTGTCTGCACTAGGTTTTTTTAGTTTGACTTTGCTGAGAAAGTGGATAAAGTGAATATTCAGCATTGAACAAGTAGTGTGGGCATCTTGCCCACCTTTGAAAAATAGCAAGCGAGACGCTTGCACTACTTATTTTTACATGATTCCTTAATAAGTTGAGAATTTCCAAAATTAAGGTAGAAGAAAGCCGTATTTTTTCAAAATGCCTTGCGATTGTTCCCTCGACAAATACTGGATAAAATTCTTCGCTGCATCCACATTTTTACTTCTCTTCAATACTGCCATTGGATACACTATTGGCGAATGATACTTCTCATCCGCAGCAACTACAACTTTTACCTTGTCAGAGATTTTCGCATCAGTTCGATAAACTAAACCTGCATCCGCATTCCCAGCTTCCACAGCAGCTAAAACTTGTCGGACGTTGTTGGCATAGACAAACTTTGCCTTTACTTTGTTGTAAATACCCAACTTTTGCAGAACTTGTTCCGCATATTGTCCTGCGGGAACACTCCTCGGTTCACCAATCGCAATTTTCTTAATATTATCCCGCGTCAAATTAAAGAAACTCGTAACGCCCGTCACACTTTTTGGCACAATTAAAACTAGGCGATTCTTTGCCAACACCCCACGAGTACCTGCAACCAGTTGTCCCGACTGTTCTAAAGTATCCACCTGCCTCTTCGCAGCAGAAATAAATACATCTACTGGCGCACCTTGTTGGATTTGTTGTAGCAACGCCCCCGAAGCCCCAAAATTATATTTGATGGTGACTCCTGGATTGCTTTGTTTATAAGCAGTGTTAATTTCCTCCATCACATCTTTCAAACTTGCTGCCGCAGAGACTAACACAGTCCCATTTGATTGCGCCACAACATTTGAGGAAGGCAAAAATGATAAACTAAGAGTCAGCAACAAGCTGGCAACTGCTGCACCAATAAAGGCAAAAAGTTGTCTTCTGTTCATATGAAACATGCTAATGGGAAATCTCTCATAAAATTGACTGTTGGTAGTATCGTACCAACTTTTTACCTACTTACCAAGATATTTGGTAATATTTATGCCAAGAAAAGAACAAGGATGGATTACTTTTCAAACATCGGATGAAGAACGCAAAGTGCTGGAAGAGTTTTGCCAGCAGTCACAGCGTACTAAAACCGAGATATTGAGGGAGTTTGTACGTAGTCTCAGTGAGAAAGAAGCACAAACTCCATCATTACCAACCAAGCGCGCAAAAAAGGAGCAGGTGCAAACGCCTACTGAAGTAGAGGCTCAACTCCCAGAAGTTGAAATTTATTTGACAAAAAAGCCTCTGAAAATTAGTTCGCGTAATGTTCTTAAGGGTGTTGTCACAAAAGTAGTTGCTGGAGCGGTTAACAGCGAAGTCACATTAGAAATAGTCCATAAAGTCAAATTAACTTCTGTGATTACCCAAGTTTCAGCCGAAGAACTCGAACTTGCTGTTGGGGAAGAAGCCTACGCCGTGATTAAATCTACAGATATCGCGATCGCGAAGGAATAGACCCCTTCAGGGGGACTAGCTTTGCTGTAGTTACGAATTTTTGACAAATTTGTTTCTGTGACTCTCTTCCAACGTACAGAATACATAGAAATACTAAAAATTGAGTAATTAATAATACAGTTTTCCAACTTAGTTGGTAATATATTTTTTACCAGTAAAGTTGGTATATGTTTCAGGTGTGAGGAAAATGTCTAAATTATTACGCAGTCCCTTGTGGGTAGTGCCGTTTTTGCTTGTGTCTAGTATTGCAGAGATGGGGATGGCATCCGCGAATCCAAATCAACAAGAAATTCAGAAAAAATCAAATGATGAGATACACCTGACTCAACTACAAATAGGCGATCGCTCACTTCCCGAAACATCCGCAATTAATATTGGTGATTCACTGCAACAGCCCGATGAGACTTCCATGCCACAGGTGACATCGGTATCACAATTAAGTGATGTACAACCTACTGACTGGGCATTTCAAGCATTACAATCATTGGTAGAGCGTTATGGTTGCATTGCTGGTTATCCGAATGGAACATATCGTGGCAATCGCGCCATGACTCGGTATGAATTTGCAGCTGGGTTGAATGCTTGTTTGGAAAGAGTTAATGAATTGATTGCGACTGGTACTGCTGACCTAGTCAGAAAAGAAGATTTTGAAAGCATACGTAAACTATCTGAAGAATTTGCCGATGGACTCACTGAACTGCGCGGCAGAATTGACCCATTAGAACAAAGAACAGCCGTTTTGGAAAGTCAGCAATTTTCCAGCACTACCAAATTACAAGCAGAAGTGATAGTTAGTCTTGGTGGTGTATTTGGTGGGGACAGAGCGCTCAACTCCGATCAATGGCGCAATATCGAAGCTGCCACAACTCCCGCACAAAGGGAGACTAGAAAAGCAACTGCATTTGGTGCAGCTGGTTCACGCTTGCAAGATAATACAATTTTGAGCGATCGCATTCGTGTGAACTTAGTTTCTAGCTTCACTGGTAAAGACCAATTATTTACCCGACTGGAAGCAAACAACACCACAGCTTTTAGTGGCGCTGTCACGGGTACAAACATGACTCGTGCATCTTGGGATGGCAACAATGGTAATGATGTTGTCATGGGTAAATTGTTTTATCGTTTCCCAGTTGGCGACAAAATCAACGTCATCGTCGATGCGATTGGCGGAGAATTCTACGACAACTTCAATACAGTTAACCCCCTATTATCCTCAGTTCCGATTGGCTCCGTGTCTCGCTTCGGTCGTTTCTCCCCCATTTACCGTGCCAGTAATACGGGCTCAGGGCAAAATGTTGGTTCCGGCGTTAGTGCCATCTTCAAAATCAGCGACCAAATCACCTTATCCGGTGGTTATATTGCCAGACGAGGAAACGAGCCAACATCAGGTAGAGGCTTATTTGATGGTAGCTACGGGACTTTAGCACAATTAGCATTTCAACCCAACAAAGATGCAACTCTGGCATTAACCTATGCTCATTCATATCTGAGCGGTGTTGCTGGTGATGTCACGGTTTCTGGTAGCTATGGAAGTGCCTTTGCAAACACACCCTTTGGTGCAGCGATCGCTACTTCTGCCAATCACTACGGTGTTCAAGCAAGTTACCGTTTTCACCCCAAATTTATGCTTTCTGGGTGGGGTGGATATACTCAGGCAACAGCAGAAGTCAGTTCCGGTACAAATTCAACGACAAACCAAGTCAACAAAGGTGACAAAGCTGATATTTGGAACTGGGCTGTGACTCTGGCATTTCCTGACTTGGGTAAAAAAGGTAACTTAGGTGGCATTATTTTTGGTCAACCACCAAAGGTGACAAGTAATGATTTTGGTTCAACTATCTTGACTCCCACAACTGCACGTCGAAAAGATGCTGATACTTCATTTCATCTTGAAGCATTGTATCGCTATCAAGTCAATCCCAATCTTTCGATTACACCGGGTTTGATTGTGATATTCAATCCAGAACATAACAGCAATAACGACACAATATATACAGGAGTTATTCGTACTACTTTCCGGTTTTAAATATTTTTGAATAGGGTTACTAATGAGCGTCCCACACCCTTAAGTGAAAGGACGCTCAATCATTAATTAATCATTTCCAGTTTTCCAACCTATTTGGTTCAATAATGTAGAAAAGTTTCACTTTAATTTAGCATTCCTAAAATCAATAGGCATTAATAATTAGAAACGCCAACCTACACCAGTTTGGAAGCTAAGGGCATCACCACTGCTATTTTCATAAGCATCAATAGCCCACTTAGCATCACCGTAAACAACTACATTTTTACTAACTCCAGATTCAGCCCCAAGGGTGATTACAGCAGCATCTTTATCACCTAATTGGGTATTTTCTCCCCCGTCGGTAATAAATGAATAACCAGCACCAAAGTACAAATTGGTATTTTTAGCTATTGGCAAATCGTACGTTAATGTTGGGACAATAGCCGTTGCATCACCACCGAATAGAACCGCACCACGAACGGAAACAGGTGCTTGAGGAATTGCATATCTTCCTTGGATATTACCTCCAAAAACTGCATCATCACTATTACCTACACCACGTGTTGTTCCCGCAGAAATACCAGCACCAATGTAATTACCATCCATGCCTGCTGGTTTTGCATTCGCAATATTAGCGGAAAGAAAAATAGAAGCAGCTATTAATGTGGAGGTTACTAAAGCAATAGTCTTCATACTCTTAACCTCACTTGGAGAAAGTCTTATCTCTCCACACTTATAGAATAGTTTTATTTCCAAAAGTTCCCTATTTTAGGGAATCAATAGTCAGTAGAACGGTGCAAATAAACCGTAGACGCGGAGCGGCTTCTCGCAGAGTAGTATATAACGAAAAGTAAAGTTACCTAAAAGCATTTCACGAAAAATCTGATACATATGTAAATCCTGAAAGCTTTGCTGCATCTAAGTTTTTTAATTGCGAATTGCGTAGCTTGCTTCTCGCGGAGCGAGTATTGCGAATTGCGAATTGGTATAAAA
>NZ_JAYGHN010000023.1:59849-103115 GCF_034931845.1 Calothrix sp. UHCC 0171 | reverse complement strand
GAGAATATCAATAAAATGCGTCAAGGCATTCCCTTAACTGATGTGGAGAGAATTCCTTGGTTAGAAACTTTGCAATTAGCAATTAAAAAATGGTTGCAGGAAAACAAAAATGTTGTTCTTGCATGTTCGGCACTTAAAGCAAAATATCGAGAATTTTTAGTAGTAGATCAGCAATTAGTTAAACTCGTGTATTTGCAAGGGAGCTTTGCTATCATTTGCGAACGTCTCCATCAAAGGCAAAACCACTTTATGTCGGCGCAACTTTTGCAAAGTCAATTTGACATAGTTGAGGAACCAATTGATGCCATTAAAGTTGATATTGCAGGTTCACAAGCAGAGATTTTAGCGAAAATTTTGCAGCAATTAACAGTTTTATAAACGCTACATATGGAAGTGTAAACAACAGTAAAGACCCCGATTCTTCAAAATAAAGTAAGAAACCGGGTTTCTCCCTGCACGACTATCCTGAATATTTACTTTATGAATGGTCGTTCATTTACTGTTGATGTTGTTGGAGAAATATCTCGACTTCTTCTGGGGTTGGTTGAGATGCGATCGCACCTGCTTTTAATGTAGTTAAAGCCCCAACTGCACTAGCATAAGTGATAATTTTTTTTGCTGTTGCCGCATCACTAAGACTCTGAGTTCCATGAGTCACAATTTGAGCAATAAACCCAGCTAAAAAACTATCTCCCGCACCCGTCGTATCCAATACAGGAACAGCAAAGGCTGGTAGTTTACCCTCATTTTCATCCAAACAATAGGCACAACCATGTTCCCCATCAGTAACTAACACACCATCAACCGAGTCTAGACGGTACTTAATTGCCCCAGCATCGCTAGTATCAAACAACCACTCCGCTTCTTCTTTGGCAAGCTTGACAAAATCAACTTGCTTCAAAATTTCCTTAATTATCCCTGGTGCAATATCGGGATTCTGCCAAAAAACAGGTCGCCAGTTAACATCCAAGATAATCTTCATGTCAAACTTTTCTGCCAGATTTAAAGCATGACGAACCGCCTGAGCGCTTTCTGGGTAGGCTAATTCCAGCGTTCCCAAAACCAGAAAATCTGCGCTTTCAAATAGCGATTGTGGTAATTTTTTCGCCTCCAGATGTGTATCGGCAAACTCGCTAGTATCATATTTACCAAAACCAGCAAAATTGCGATCGCCATCCAAATTTCTGACAACATACACTTGTCGGGTTGGGGCAGTCGCGTGACGCTGGACTCCCTGAGTATCAACCCCAATCTCATTTAAAAGCTGCAAAAGTGAATTTCCGGCTGCATCTTCACCCACACAACCCACAAAACCCGCAGGTATACCCAACTTCACCAAAGCACAGGCAACATTTGCAGGTGCGCCACCAGGATAAGGAGTCCAGGACTCAACCTCTTCCAGCTTTCGCCCCAATTGGTCAGCTAAACAGTCAAACAAAACTTCGCCTAAACACAAAACACGGGGATTATTCATCTCAATTTTTAATTTTCAATTAATTGTGCGATTAATTTTCGATTTTGGAGAAGACTGTTACAGCTTAAAATCTACAATAAATTGTCCCGACATGTCGGCAATTGTTTGCACAAATCAATAGCATTACTTTTTCACCAAACTAAAAAGGCAAAAGTAAATAAAAGTTATTTAAAATTAACATTCAACGCCTGATTTTACATATATAATCCCTTAGTTTCACATTTTGACTAAAAACTACGTATTTTTCAAAAATCAATAGTAAAAACAATTACCATTCAAAAATTAGTTATAAAGAATTAGCCAGAATCGTATTACCACTAACACTTGAAACACCGACCAGCTAAAGAATCTTCTAAAATGAGAAAGAGCAGATAAGTACATATACCAAGGGAGGGATAAATAACTCATGGCTGGTGGCGAGTCACAGACCCCTGTTAATCTGTCAGACAGAGAACTGCAAATCATCGACTTAGTAGCCGCTGGCTTAACTAACCAAGAGATTGCAGGTAAACTGGAAATCAGCAAACGTACAGTTGATAACCATATCAGCAACATTCTCACCAAAACGGGAACCGATAATCGAGTTGCCCTTGTTCGTTGGGCGCTGCATTGGGGCAAAGTTTGCTTAAACGATGTCAATTGCTGTTCTTTACCAACGAAACCAGAAGATTGAAGGCAACAGATGCGATTGTTTACCTGTGCGACTGGTTGATATTTCTTCTCCTCACGCCGCAGTTTGAATATCAACCCGAAGCGCGTCAGGCGACACAGACAAATCTCATATTGCCAACTCAGGAAGCTAGCCCAGGAAAGCGACTTCTTGCTACTATCTGGTAGATGCCTTGAGCATCAAGCCGCCCCAGAAAGAAAGCACAACAAACCAAAATCCTGACGGTTAGGAGAACCGCCCATCCACAACTTTGTGGAAATCGTTTCACCATATACCAGCTTTTGCTCCTCAGTAACCTATCCCGTTGGTTAGAATTTCGCCAAATATTACCTCACAGACCGAAGTTGTAAAGCTTCGGTCTCATTTTTTCGGCATTAACAATTTCAGTTCCTATGCCGGTAACTTCGCAAACATCCTCTCAACTAAGTCCCTGACTTTATTCTCTAAACAATTCCAATCCACATCACCACATTCATCGATTAAACTAGTATCAACAGCAACTGCCTCATACCCAGATACATAGTCCCGAAAACAAACTTCATAACATAACTCCCACAAATCAACGTTTATCTGCTGGTCTTGACGCTGCAAACACAGATGATATCCTGGATGGGGCATTGGTAGTTTCGCGAGCGATCGCCGAATTTCATCTGCTTGTTCTGGTGTCGCAGTTTCGAGTTCCTCTACTAACCTTGTCACTGTTGCCTTGGTTTCGTCAGTAGTACCAGGAGACCAAATCAACACGTCTTGGTAAGTTCCTTTCCAGGGTGATACGTCAAGCTGTTTGCGGATATTATCAATGACGCGGATAAATGCTGGTTGCATCAGCATTTCAGCTTGATGCCATAGGTTCGAGTCCGTGATTTTCGGTGGCATGGGTGATTTTATGTGAATTTTGAAATAAATTTACAAAAAATTACAAAGTATCTTGATAAAAGACTGGGTTTTTGCCTAAATCTTTTATCAAAATAGCGGATTTTGCTGTGGAAAATTTGGAGATATTTATTACCACCTGCTCGAATTGGGTGTTAACACGCTTGGAGGATATATGATTGGCAAGCTACTAGACTATCGTTATCAAGTTATCAGAGTTCTTGCCACGGGCGGTTTTGGTGAAACCTACATCGCGGAGGACACCAAACGTCCTGGCAACCCCATTTGTGTAGTTAAGCATCTCAAGCCTGCTAGTAGCGATTCTAAAATATTTGATACTGCCAAGCGATTGTTCCAAAGCGAGGCAGAAACGCTAGAACGTTTGGGTAATCATGACCAAATACCTCGACTTTTAGCTTATTTTGACGATAGTCTCGAATTTTATTTAGTCCAAGAATTTATTGAAGGGCATACATTAAGCGAAGAATTGGTTGCTGGTGAAACTTGGACGGAAGCGCAAGTAATTCAACTTTTAGATGAAATTCTGAATATTCTCGATTTTGTTCATCAGCAAGGGGTGATTCACCGAGATATTAAGCCGGATAATATTATTCGTCGCCGCAGCGATCATAAACTTGTATTAGTAGACTTTGGCGCGGTGAAGCAACTGCGTGCAGGGGCATATCCTAGCCGTAATATCGCAATTCAGCATTCGGCAACTGTGGCAATTGGCACTCCCGGTTATATGCCTACTGAACAAGGTCAAGGGAAACCGCGTCCAAATAGTGACATATATGCGTTAGGAATCATTGCTATTCAGGCTTTGACTGGTGTTGCCCCAATGGATTTGCAAGAAGACCAAAATACTGGTGAAATTCTTTGGCAACATTTAGCACCAGTAAATCAACAGTTAGCGACTGTATTAAACAAAATGATTCGGTATCATTTTAAAGATAGATACCAAAATGCCACAGAGGCACTACAGGCATTGCGGACTTTTATGCCAGCGCGGGTGTCGGCAGTACAGGAATATCCGAAAGTTTCCAGTCATGCGATCGCCCGAATCCCATCTCCCCAATCACGACAAAAAACAATTGCAGTTGCACCGAGAAACAGTGAGCCGCAAGCAGTTGCCGCCACAGCGAGTGCCAAAATTGTTCGTCGTGATGCTAATGGTCCTGATTTGCTACAAATATTGATTTTGATTTTACTTGCAGGTGGCGCAGCTTATTTTGCACCTGTGGTTGTGAAGAATGTACAGGGTTTGGCAACAAATTGGACGAAGGGTAATAGTTTGGCTACGCAAACCTGTATGGCTGTGACTAAGGAAACAGCGAATATTCGTTCGGAACCGAGTGCGATTTCCACCGAGACAATTTTGCAAACCGCCAGCGAGAAAACTGGGTTTGAGGTGACGGGAACGCGGACAAAGAAAGGTTGGATACAAGTAAGATTAGATACTGGTAAAGTGGCGTGGGTGCATTCGGATGTGGTGGGTAATAACGAAGAATGGGTTACTTGCCTGCGCGATCGAGGGATAGCGATGCGAACGATTAATGATACTAGTATGATTGCTAACCGTCCTGCACTTAAGCCCAAGCCCAAAAATGTGATTGACTTATTTCCTTTTTCGGGTGACAACAGTGAAAATACTGGGTTGGACAAGGCAAGCAAAGTGGAACCGAAACCAATTGTTTCTGCGAAGCCGAATCTGGGTAATTCTCAAGTAGAGGATAGTAAGGTAATTGCCAAAGCAAAAGAGAAGTACGAGTCAGGTGACTTGCAAGGAGCCATAAATTTATTAAAATCTGTACCTACAAGAATTGAGGAAACTAGTAAGATGGTTTCTCAATGGCAGCAAGATTGGGCAAAGGCTGAGGCTTTATTTAAGGATATTGATGAAGCTGTGGCACAGGGAAATTGGGATAAGGTAAAGTCCTATCAAAATCGTCCTGACAAGCTACCGAATATTAAATATTGGCAAGATAAGATGAATCCTCTGGTTCAACAAGCTGCGGATAATATCTCTAAGCAGGCTGAAAATTTAACCAAACAGCAGCAAGTTTGGCAAATTGATAAATCTCCAGTTGATAAGTCTGAAAACATTGAGAAAAAAGAAAACCCCAAGCCAGATAATTTCTTCAATCCTGAAAGTTTACTGAATTTTGGTAATCCAGAACCAACTGAAAGTAATCAGGGAGAAAGAAATGGGGAATAGGAGAATTTCTTTGTCCCCCAAAGTTGGCTGGAAGAATTAATCTCCCAGCTACTCCCCTTTGCGTCTTGACATTCCCATGCTCAGAAGTTATTTCAATTGCTGTTATGATTATTTTGACTGAGGAGTGGGGCGAACTAAACCAGCATCAAAGAAGTAAACGCGATCGCAATATTGTCTACCACTGGAACAAACTGCTTCAATTGATACATTGCTAACACTGCTGACATCTAACGATAGAGTTGTTGGTTGCGAGGGGGAAATTTTACGTGTTTCTGCTGGATTCCCATCTAAATAGACTCTCACTTCGACAGCAGGACTGCGGTTATCATTGTCACGGATTCCGAATCCCAAATTCAAGGTTTGAAAAATTGGCTGTTGGCTATTATCAGGTTTAATTTTACAAGTCATGGCTGCCGAACGATAGCCGGGACCAAGATAAAACTTGCTCGAATAGACAGCCCTACCAATGGCAACATCCATATTTTCTTCGCGAACGTTACCTAGTCCACTATTAACGCATTTAGCTTTTAATAAACTTGTGCTGCGGGGAGGACGTTGGGCTTGGGTAATATTTTCACCCGTAACTGTTCCCAAAATACCCACAGTAGAAAAGGCGACACCACCAGCAATTAGAGAAGTAATCAAGCGAATATTCCGCATAGGACTCAAAGTAATATTTAAGACAATAAGTGAAAACAACATAATAATACGCGATCGCCACTATATTTTCTGAATCAGAGTGCGGATTAGGGTTTATTTGTATTCTTAGTCCATAAATTATCACGGTTATTACGACAGGCTGGGGTTTCTCGTGAGGAATGGTTGGGAGATTAGTTTCATCTCCCCATTGCCATCCCCAAACCCTAATTTATTGAGACACGGAAACGCACAAAGCCAAATTGTCCGGCGGGAATAGTGCCCAAATTGACAACTACCGCACCATTATTGTTACTGCCATTGCAAATATTGCTGTACTCCTGTAGAGGTGCTAGTGGACTCAAGAACCTACCATTATCGGCTCCACTACCTGCATTATTGACGGCAATGCTGTTATTCACATAAGTAGTATCGTTGGGTATCAAGTCGCACAAGCGGATGTTACGGATATTTTCATTACCTTCCGTCAGAAAATAAACTGTATACTCCACAGTATCACCCGATTGTAGGGGTGTTTCCAGGTTGGGAACACCGAGAAAGCGCTCCGGTTGCAGAAGTGTATCGTCGTTGTTATTGTTGGGATCGGGAACAAAGGTATTAAAGTTAACAGGAATTGCTTGACCGTTTCTAGTTGCCCCTGTAATTCGTTTAATTAAGCGAATATTGGGAGTATCGGCAGCACCTAAACGGGTAGAACGGAAACCAAAGTCAATATTGAGTAATTCTTGGTTTGCTTGTGTCAAATTTGCGGTGAGTGTCGTGTTTGTCGTTGGGTTAAACTCATCACCAGGTCGCAGGGCTTCAACAGTGTAAGTACCTAGCGGTAAATTGGGAAAACCATAAATACCATCGCCGTTAGTAGTTGTTCTCCTAATCTCTTGACCGTTAGCATCTCGCAGAATTAGGGTGGCATTGGGGATGCCAGATTCCCCTTCATCTTGAACACCGTTGGCATTGCGATCATTAAATACGGTGTCACCAATTGTTCCAAAAGCTGGGGCACAAAGACGAATTTGAGCGATACCAATGGTTTCATCTTGCCGAGGTTGTCCAAATTCCGTGCCTGGTTCGTAAAGAATTTGAATGCGAGTGACTGCACCAGCAGGTGTGATGGCAACGTTGCCATCGGGGCGACTTGGTAAAGAGTTCTCATTTATACCCACAACTACGTTCCCGGTGACGCGAGTTGTATTTCCAAGTGAATTCAGTGTCACACCGACGGCTGTATCACCATTGAATGCATTAACTGTCACCCGATCTTGGAATGTGAATCCGAAATCACGCTCACCATCACGATCAACATCAAGAAGAGTTAAAGGAGATGCAAGAGTGATGGGGCGATCGAAAGTAATAGTCAGGGTAGCGCTTCCAGGCGCAGGATTTTTACCAATCCCAATGTGAAACCGAAGATTGGGTCCAGGTAGACCACCATAGACATCATTATCAATTCTGGTTCCGTATACTTCATTCCCAAATTGAACCAAATTGGATTCAATAACTTGTCCGGGAATACTCTCGGCAAAACTGAATCTGACTCCCACCCCTCCAGCGTTTATATTTTGAGCCGTAATTGCTTCTACACCCGTTGCTGGTTGCCAATTGACATTTGTGGGTATAGTTCCCACCGGACAGGTGCTTTGAGTCTGGGCAACTGCTTTTTGATGAGAAATACTTGTAAATAAGGCTAGATGCGTTACCGCTAAAGTTGATGTAAGAAAGCAAGATTGTAGAGGTTTAAATTTTTTTCCCCAGATGCGATGATTTACTGGGAAACTTTGTCGCCGTAAGTAATGTAGATTTCGATGCAATATTTTTTGTATTGGTATAAATAAAGAGTTCATTTTTTCATCCCAACAGATAGATCAACTAGTTGTGAAGGTTGTTAATTGTTAATGCTTAATGGTTAACTGAATAATAGGGAAAACTAGAATTTTGACTCTTGTAATCAAGAGAATTTTAAATACTTAACTCGAAAATCAGAGATGACAATTCCCAAGTGTGGCAGTCAAATCCACACTCGGTACTTAATACTTTCGGCTCAGGACTATTTAGTTGACTGTGACGCGGAAGCGGACAAATCCGAAGTTCCCACTAGGAACATTACCTAGATTTGCAACTACAGCACCGTTACTATTAGTACCTGGACAAATGTTGGTGAATGAATCTAAAGGCGCAAGGGGTGTTAAATATCTACCACCACTAGCCCCATTACCAGCACCACTAATCCCAATACTGTTATTAGTAAAAGTTGTTCCACTGGGTACTAAGTCACAGAACTGAAGATTATTAATGTTTTCATTCCCTTCTGTCAGAAAATAAACTGTGTATTCGATTTCATCGCGCGATCGCACGGGCTGTTCGAGGTCAACAATTCCCGAAAAACGTTCCGCTTGAGGTAGATTATCATCGTTACTATTGTTGGGGTCAGGAACAAAGGCACTAAAGTTAGTACCACTAATGGTTTGACCATCACGTCTAGCATTGGTAATCCGTTTAATCAGGCGGATATTTGGCGCTCCCGAATCACCTAAAGCAGTTGTCCGGAAACCAAAGTCCACATTCAGTAGTTCTTGGTTTGGTTCGGTGAGATTCGCGGCTAAAGTGGTGTTTGTGGTTGGGTTAAAGTCGTCGTTTGGTCGAAGTACCTCAACTGTATAGTTACCTAATGGCAAAGTCGAGAAGCGGTAAGTCCCATTACTACTTGTGGTAGTTCTAGCAACCTCCTGACCAGTCGAGTTACGTAAAATTAAGGTGGCATTGGGAATACCTGGTTCACCCTGTTCTTGAGTTCCATTCCCATTGCGGTCATTAAATACGGTGTCCCCGATTGATGCACCTGGTGGTGGTGGTGTGCAGATACTTAATCTAGCTAAACCAACGGTTTCATCTTGTAGGGGTGTACCATATTCTTGACCTGGCTCATACAGAATTTGAATCCGATTGAGTTGAGCCGCAGGTGTGACGGAAACGTTACCATCGGGTCTGTCGGGAAAAGAATTTTCGTTGATCCCCACAGCAACATTACCTTCCACACGAGTTGTAGTGCCGAGCGATCGCAGGGTGACACCCACGGGAACATCCCCATTGAAGGCATTAACGGTGACTCTATCCTGGTAAATAAATCCGAAGTCACGTTCTCCATTGCGATCAATATCTAGGATAGTTAGGGGAGATGCAAGAATTACAGGTCTCGAAAAGTTGATGTTTAAAGTGGCGTTTCCAGGTGCAGGAGTTTTTTCCAAACCGATATTAAAGCGGAGGTTTGGTCCAGGTAAGCCACCATAGACATCATTATCAATTCTTGTTTCTAGGTTATCGATCACTTGTCCGGGAAGACTTTCACTAAAATTGAAATTGACCCCGACTCCACCGACATTGAGGTTTTGGTTTTGAGTTGTAATTGCCGCCGCACCTACTGCTGGTCTCCAATCGATAGTTGTTGGGGTAGTACCGACTGGACAAAGTCCTTGGGTCTGAGCAACTACTTTCTGTTTTGGCATGACTGTTAATAACCCGATTTGAGTTCCTGCCAGTATTATTGCCAGAACATAATATCGCAGAGATTTGCAGATTTTTCGCCATCGGCGATGGTGCTGGTTACTTCCAGCAGGAGTATCTCTTGCTGTGGGAGGTTGGCGCGATAAACTACGCAAGCCTCTATTCAGCATGACTTGTATTTGTTTAAATAAAGTTTTCATTTCAACCTCCCAAGATACCTCCACTGACAACTTCCGGTAGTGGTGGATTATTTACCGATGGACATTTGCGAGAACACACTGGTTAGTTTTCAGCTATGTAGCTTTTTACCTTCTCCGAGGACGCACAGGACTTGGTTGAGCCTGGTTGCGTCTTTGTTCGATTTGTAAATCGTCTTCTTGCTCTTCGATTTGAATATCGACACCGCGAATATCCTTAAAGATGATTTCCGCCCGGCGATCGCGTGCATAATCGACAATATCTGTACTACCTGGAACTTTACGCTGCGACTCCCCTAAGGAACGAATTGTCATCCGCTCCGGTGCAACGCCTTTACGTAACAAGTAATTTCTCGTTGATAATGCTCGTCTTCTACCTAATGCTAAGTTATATTCGTCACTTGCCCTTGGGTCAGTATGCCCGACAATCTCAATCACAATTACGGGATATTGCTGTAACACCTCCGCTATACGGTCTAATACCTGGGCGCTAGCTGGACTAATAAACGATTTATCCAAGGCAAAGTGAATATTGCGGGGGACGCTAATCTGCAACGGTGGTGGCGGTGGTGGTGGTTCTGGTGGTGGCGGTGGTTCTGGTGGTTTGGGTCGGGAAGTACACTGCGGTGGGACTATGGGTTGCGGGCGCGAGTTGGGTGTGAGGTTGGGGAAAGTTCCCGGTTCGCCAATAACCGCAGCTACCGCCGGCTCTGAGGTGCCGTATTTGGGGTCGGTTGCGATCGCGCTAATTGCATCCCCTTGTTGCAGATTACTCAGATTGGCATTAAAGTTACCATCTTTGTCAGTGGATACCGTGGTCAGTGGCTGATTCAACGCCCCATAACCTAAGTCATAGACGGAATCTTTGCCACGCTGGTAGTCACTCAATTTATAAATTGTTACCTGGGAGTTGGGGTCAGCTTTCCCTTGGACGGTGACTCCCGTAGCTGATGGTGGAAATGCCCTGGTTGTAAATTCAGGTGCATTAATGGCGGCATTCCCTGTTTCCAGACGACGGTTGCGGGAATCCCGTTGCGGGTTAGCACCATCTCCTTTTTGAAAGTCGCTCACATCAAGGTTACGCTGGTTAATGAGGTCGATGCTCAACCCTTCTAACACCGCAAATTTGTTGTCGCGAATTATATTTTTGACTGCGGGGCTATTGCTACCGATATCGTTGCGGGGAAAGGCAGTAACGCTGACACCTGGACCAGTTTGGTTATCGATTTCATTACCAATTACTTGATGGTTACTACCCATCAAATACACTGCTGCTCGCCGCAGCCTTCTACCGTTGTAGGTAATTTTGTTGTTTTGCAGGGTGACATTACCATCGGGTTTAAATAGATACACTCCTGCCCCGTCGTTAGCACAAATTAAATTACCTGTAATTTGCGAGTTAGTAACAATACCCTCAAACCGTAAGGCATCTGGCATTCCCGCCAACCCATTACCAACGATAATATTTTCCGTGACTAGCGTATTTTCACCACGGACGGAAGTAATAATTGCACTACCATCGTGATAATAAATGCGGTTGCGGCGAATTGTTGTCCCTTGGGAGTTGAATACATATACCCCAAAAGCCGAAGTTTCTGTAGGTATTTTTTCATCAACCGTTAACCCTAACCAATTGTCCTCAATAGTGACATTCTTGGGGGGAATATCCCGTTTGGAAAATGGAAAGTTACTACTGGGTGGTTTTTGGCGGCTAATATCGGGTGGCGGCAATTTATGAGCAACGACTATATCCCCAGGTGGGGTAGTTAAAGTTACGGGTTTAGGAACACCATCATAAATTAAGAGGTTGCCCAATTGTTGTTTGACGGGACTGGCATTAAAACCATAAATGCTCAACCCGCGTACCGCAATTCCATCGGCAACAATTGTCAAACCGCGAAATATTTCCGTATTCGCTGCTGGAGTGATTGCCACCACGGGAATGGGAATGGCAATTTCAGCCGTTGCCGACTTTGTCGCATCATATCCCGGTTGGGTTGTCCCATCAATCGTTAAATTGGGACTTACTAAGTCGGGCAATATTTTTTGTAGTTGAATTGTGGTTGCACTTGCGGGCAAATTAAATTCAATTCGTGAGCCTCCCGTCACTGGTTGCACTTGGGCTTGTTCGACAGGGCTAAGTTGTTCGAGTTTGAGGGTACCATTTACCAGTTCCACTGCTTCCCGCAGAGTTAGCTGGTTATCTGCCTGCACATCACCATCTTGGTTGCTGTTTACCACTACCCGCAAAGCTGGGGTGGGAACTGGTGCAGCAGTTGGTTGCTGTGCGACTTTGCCAATATTGGTTTTGTGAATATTGGCTTGATTAATATTGACTTTTACCTCCGATACCTGACTAACTGCAACACTAGCAGGCAACAGGTAAAACCCACAGGCTAACAAACTCAGGGTAATAGGGGAAGCAAAAATTGGCATTAGCAGCAACTTTTCCCCTGCTATTTTTCTCCTCGTACACCATAAATTAATCAATCTGGACATCAATCCTCACTCCTCTCCACTACACCTTGAACGTTTGCCTGGGGTTTGGCATGTTGCTGTTTTAAAAGATTGATGAGTTGCTGCCGTTGCGACTGTTGTGGCTGGATTTCCAACTGTTTATTTCCCAGTTGGTTATTTTCGGGGGAAATATTGGGTGCAACAGTATTACTTAAATTCAGTTCAGGTTTAATTCCCCGCAACCTATTGAGAAGATTTTGCCGTGGCTGTGCCGGAACTGCCAAAGGTAGAGTTGGGTTTTGTGGCACAGTCTCTTGAGCCTCCTGATTACCTAGTTGTCTTGATTGAATATCAGTTGGCGGTGATTGCTGCAACTGCATCCCTTGACTGCTGGATTCAATAGCTTGATTTTGCTCAGGTTGAGTTTGCGTTTGCGGTGATTGTTGCTGTAACTGTTGTGGGAACTCAATACTAGGAGTTTCAGTTTGCCCCGGTTGAGTTGGTTGTGACTCGCTACTGGGATTCGTGGGCAAAGGATTTTCTGGTGGTGTCTGGGGTACTAATCCAGAAACTGGTTGAACTTCTGACTCCTGCTGTTGTTTGGGAACCGGTTTCTGTAATCCGAAACCACCGAAAAGTTCGTTCAGCTTCAAACTGATGTTCAAATAGAAACCACCATCGGAGCGATACCCAGAGAAATCGCGATCGCCATTCACATCCACGCTACCAAAGCTGTAACCTGCTGCTACACGTAAATCTGGAGTCAAATAATAACCGCTTTCGACTGCCAGTCCATACTCCGTATAGCCATTACCAATGTTGGAATTTTGACCAATCCACCGACCTTCTACGGCGAGGTCATTTCGATATCCTAAGCGATAGGTTGCCCGCACTTGAGCGAGTTTTGCCGTGCCATCAAATCTGTCACCGTCAGAAAAGGTGACACCATTACGGAGGGCAAATTTACCAAAGAATTCCCACCGCCAATTGGGAGCATAAATACCCTCAGCCGAGAATGTATGACCTGTTACTGTCGAACCAATTAATTGTGATTCCGGGATGGAGTCAAAATTCTGCCGCCATTCATATTTGAGTAACCCGTTAAATTTATCGTTTGTCGGGTCGCGATATGCCAAACCAATTTTCAGATTTGAGGTATCACCCAGTTCTTGGAAGCGAATACCAGAGACATTACCAATACTCGATGCAGTCGGTAAAAATACGTTAGCTTCACCGGCTTGTTGATAGCGAACCAATGCTGTCAAAGCCGGACTAATTTTTCCTGCTGCTGATGCCGAGATGACTAAGTTGTTATTTTCACTACCATCACGGTATTCAAAGCGAGTGCTAGCTTGGAAATTGGGGTTATCAGTGTATTCAAGCCCCATGCTGTAAACGGAGCCGGAGAATAATCCCAGGGAAGAAGCAGTTTGTCCGACAGCGTAATATTGCTCGAATTGGGGTCCGGCGGCGGTGGCGTTGAACATGTTTTTAAAGACATATTCGTAACCAAGACTAAGACGTAATCCCGGTGCGATCGCCCAGCGATTATTCAGTCCGACTGCACCTTGTCCTTGGAGTCCGTTGTATGCCGAAAGTACCGAATATCGCCCGGTAATTGCAGTATTTTCCGAGAATTTATGGTCTAGGAGTGTATCAAATGTGGTAATGGAGTTACCCCTAATTAATTCACTGCTATCAAAGAATTGATGTGCAAGTCGGAAAGTCACCCCTGGATATGCTTTCCAATCCAATCCTAATGTCGTTCTATTGGGATACAGGGGGTCACTGTCGCCGAGATTCAATTCATTTTGGGCTTGGAATAACAAAGACTCACCCAAGGGCACCTTCAGCCGCGAAACGAACTGTTGAGCATCACCATCAAAGCGATCGCTCACCCGGTCTTCACGGGAACGGTTCACATATTCGGCGCTGACTTCTGGACTCAAGCGACTCCTTCCTAAACGCTGCAACAGTCCCACACGAAAAGTCTGTAATTCATTACTGACTCGTTCTCCCGGACGTGCTAAAGGTTGGGGATTGAACAAGTCAAAGAAGTCAACAACTCTTCCTGGTGCTGTGCCGTAATTCTCTTCAAAGTCATAAGCTGCCCGGAAGGTAGTGGTTTCCGTTAATCTGGCGAGTAGGGATGCTCCATAACGGGTTTGTCCAGGTGAAAAACTGGAAGTGGCATTATTGACAAAATTCGGCTCTACCCCTCTGTAGTAAGCCTCAGCCCCAATGCGATCGCCAAAATTCCCACTCGCTTCAATTCGGTAAGCATTGCCATCAACACTAGTTCCCGTGAGTAAGTCGCTGTTGGAACGGGCAAATTCCCCGACAATTTTGCCAGAACTACCCAAGGAAACCAAAAAATCAGCCCCATATAGCTGAAAATCGTTATCTCCTTGGTCTTCCCGCAAGTAACTTCCCCCAAAAAATGATTTTTGATCGATGTCATTGGAGAAGTTGTACTGCAATCGTCCAGCATATAGACTGGAATCCCTACCGCCCTCATTTTGATAGGAGACAACAACACGCCGCACCAAGGTTGCCCCAAATGGATTCAAATCAGTTGCTAAAATTGGACGACGGAATAATAACGTGCCTCTGTCGTAATCAATCTCATAATCCTGTCCCCGGTACAAGGGTTGACGCTCCACTACTGTACCCGGACGGTTAATTTCCTCCGCTTCCACGTAAACAGTTTCACTTCCCGGAACTAGTAAACGCTGTGACAAAAAGTAATTTCCACTCGTCCCATTCGGTACAAATGTATCGCGCTGAAAACCTTCGATGTTGTTTGCATACATCCCCGTAATTTGCAACTGCCCAAAGTTATAATTCAACTTCAAACCATGCAACTGCCGCGTAGTTGCTGTATACAACTGGGAACTTCGAGAAAATTCTTCGGTATTGTAATCCCCCCACATCAAATAATCGGGTTCTGCACCAGGTATCGATGGAGTTCGCTCAAACCGGGCATAAACACTATCAATGGAGGGTGTAGTCGGTGTCATTGTCGAACTATCACCGTAGACAGGATACTGCTGTTCGCAAAACTGAATGCTGCCAAACAAACGGTTTCTGCCTTCACAATCCTGGTTAATCGGTCGGTAGCTATTAAAAGCCCCCGTAAATAACCACTCCCCGACTTTTCCTGTCGCAAATACCGAAGCCTTGAAATCTACACCCGTACCATCATTAATACTGCGCGGATTGAGAAAATCGCCAAAACTGCCCCAATAATCGGTTCCTTTTTGACCAATTCGCAAGTTAATAATCCCCGTCGCCAGCGAAGGGCGTAAAAACGTGACAAATTCAACTTGGGTATAGGCTTCCAACGGCGTATCCGTCAACCTCTCCAGAATCGAATTATCTGTTTGCTGAGGAAATGGCTCATCTGCACGGGGACCAACTATTCTAGAGTCGAGTTGAGTTACATTTGGTGAAAAAGAATTAGACCTTCTTGCCCGAATTTTGTCAACTGCTGCCCGCACGCGCACCTGTTGAGGCTTAATATCAGCTTGTAAAGTGGCAATAAATTCCCCATCACGGGCGATGACTTGAAACCCTTGCTGGTCGCGACTTTGGTCTGTACCGACAAACTTACCCGCACTGGTTGTCAAGGTGACGATGACATCCCCAAGAATTGGTTGACCCTTTTCGTCAGTTAATGTCCCCCGTAACTTAACCGTCGATCGCCCATCTGCTTGTGCCCTGGGGTCTCCGGCTGGGACAATATCTAATTTGATTTTTTTGCCTTCATTTTCAGAAGGCAGGTTTGAAGGCGAAGATGGCGCTGGTACTGTCCCCTGCTCAACTTGGGGTGTGGGAGAAATTGGAGAATTAGTTGGAGAATTACTCGGAAAATTCAGAAAATTTTCCGGGTTCTTGATAGGTGGTGAAGAAGAAGGAATTATTGGCAATGTACCACTATTACCACCTACACCACTCGGCGATGCTGGCGTTATTCCTTCTCCTGCTTCGGCAACTAAAAATGGAGACCAAGACAAATTGGACTTGTCTTGGGGAAAACTGGCTTCATGGGCGACTGATAGCGTTACCGCCCGTGCCGCAGAGGGAAACAATATTTTTGCACCAAACATTGACGGAAGTGCAACCGCAAGAAATGTCGAAAACACTCTGGCATTACTCTTCACTAACATCTTCATGCACAAAATTGCAGATAATTCTTTTTCCCCTATGACAGTGTGTGGGGTGTCCCCCCTTTGACATTTGTCGATGTCTGACCGCAATTTATAAATACTGACTCCTAGCTTTTTTGTTTTCATCGCTTACCCTCTGAAAACGCAGGCGTGACCGCAAAATTTACCCTTGCCATGCTCCCAGGTGCTAACCGCACCATCCGAGATTGGCTGTTTCGTTCGATGAAATATTTATTTGGCGCTAATGCATAACCCGGCAAACTGGTCAAATCTAGTGCTGCCGAACGATAACCGGAAACAACATTCGCTAGGGAAAAAAGTCCATTAGCATCAGTGACAATGCGGTTGCCATCGTCCATATAAATGACTGCATTCGGTACTCCCGGCTCATTTGGCTGCTGTTCGCCATCAAAGTTCTTGTCTATGAATACACGCCCAATTAAAGTCCCGCAATCTGACACAATCCCAGGACGAATCCTTAGGGAGTGGCTAGCCTGGTTACTTGTGAGATTTCCGGCTCTTGCTTGTGCTAAGTTTCTACCCGTACCTCGAACGGCATCGGGCGTTACTTCTACAGCGTAGGAAACATTTAAAGTCTGGTTGGGTTGTAATTCTTCGGGCGTAGTGATGGTCACTATACGGTTATCACTACTGCTGAGGGAGAGTTGGATTGTGCGATCGCCAATATTACCGCGAATTGAGCGCCGGGCAAACAACAATCCCAGAGGTAGCCTATCGGTTACAGTCACATTCCTAGCAGCCACTCTCCCGGTATTTCTAATCGCCAATCGATAGATTACCGTATCGCCCGGTTCTGCGGCTCCTCTGTCACCAGTTTTGATGATTTCCAGTGCCGCCTGCCCAGCTCTCAAGGTGACAGGATTGGAATCAACAACCCTTCCTCCCGATGTTTCTGGAATATTCTCCGCACCCACACGCGCGGTATTGCGGATTTCAGTTTGAGCAGTACCTGGCAATACTTTATAAGTAAAAATACCTAAGGCGAAAATAGCAAAAAAGAGGCTTCCGCGCCTCAGCCATGATTGTATAGATGTCATTGGTAGGCATCAATGTAATAGCAAAGGTTTCCTTAATAATCAGGTTTTAAATTTTAAGAACCTAATTCCGAATTTGATTTTTGCTGACTCCTAAATCAGCGAAAGGCGGGTCATCATGAAAAACATGCAGTTTCGAGTGATAAATTTGCATCCTTCTCACGTTGGTTTATAAATTTTTTTTGTGATTAGAGCATGTTATCAAAAGAATATCAATCCTCACAATACGGGTTAGTTTGCCGTGACAAATTTTTGCCCTATTTGAATATCTTTGCAATCTCTCTTTAGAGAGATGACTTTGCGATTAATGCTATGGATAGCAGAATCAAAAATTATTAATTTTTGCTCAACTAAGCTGGAGAATTTTAAGTCGATTAACTAAATTAATTGATCGCTTCGCAAGAGATGGTTTATTAACCTCAATGTGGGAACTTAACGCCAAGGCTTAGCTATGGTATTCGCGTGAGGACTATAGAACTCTAACTGAGTGATTGCCTGGAAAGCAGACTGATTTTTAGGTTTTTATGTTCCCAGAAGAAAATCAAAAACTTACCGATGCTGCGATCGCAAATGTTTACTATTCCTGACAATCTCAGTAATCTTTCTGCGAATAATCTGAATCAACAATCTCGAAGATGTTTTTGCCGAATCTTGGGCTGTTTAGAGAGCACTTCAGTAATATTACCCAGAAATTACTGATAAGTAATCAGGGATTCAAAAAAATCTTCAGTATTTTTTCTTGTCTTAAAATGTAGGGGTTTATCAGTATCCGATTTTTTCCGCACGTACAAAAACAAATGTTGTATTTTTTACTTAATTTTGTTTTCGTTTATCTGATTAATTACTAATTAGAATATAGATAGTGAGATATTTAAGATTATCAAATTATACTCTTTTTACAATCTCTAGGGGCTTATATACAAATAATTGGATTGATGATTTAGTAATTAATTTTGACTAATCACTGATGATATAAAATTATTTTATTAGTACATTAAAAGTAACTTTAGTTACATTTTTTGTAATTGATTTGCAAAAAAAATAGGTTTTATGGGAATAGTAGGAGTAAAACAATTAATACAAAGTTTTCTGATAGTGGTATTTTCAGAGCTTTGATAATGATCAGAATATTTGATGAAAACTGAGCTTGTGATTATCAAATCCAACACTACAGAGATCAACTATGTAGAAAGGTTACATTGAACCTCTCTACAAAAGTTTGGAGGTAGTAATTTCTTTAACCTGGCGACTATTACTGGTTGTTCAGTTATTGATTGAGACTCACATCAGATTCCAAATTATAAAGCCATGACAAAAAGGCGATCGCATTTAACTAAGGCAATCGCTATGAGTAGTGATACTGTTGAGTAACTACTGCATCTAGTTAATACGCATCGTCATATTCGTGGGATTCAACTCGTCTAGAATCCGTGCTGCGAGGAGGTAAAAACTCCGCACGACGAGTGGTATTAGCCAGTGGAGGAGTGGGACCAGTGTAAGGATGAATCACTTGAACTGTACGTACTGGACGTTGTTTTTGGGTGAACAAAGCCGATATGCCAGCAAAGACAATACCACCACCAACAGTTAAAGCAATGCCCCCAACTGCCCAAACAATACCCGATGACCACCAAGGGGTTTGAGACTGTTGTAACTGGCTACGTTGATTGTTTTGGTTTTGTAATGCTTGAGCTTGAAACTGATTGTTAAGATTTACCAACTGGTTTTGAAACTCTTGATTTTGTTTTCGCAATCCTTCGTTTTCCCGTTGGAGATTCTCTAATTGCATTTTCCCACGTTCGAGGTCTAAACGTAGCTGATCATTAGGAGCATTTGGCACAGGATTTGGTAGCACTGGCTGTCCGGGGTAGCCGCCATATATTTGACCTGGTTGTGGCATCATTTGTGGTGCAACAACAGGTGCTTGGATTTGCGGAGCAACCGTTGTGAAGCCGGGTTGGGTTGGGTTAACTGTTCCTTTTAGTAAAACAAGAGCTGCGAGTCCGGCGACTGCAACTCCGCCAATAAATGCCATACTTTCACTCATCGCTTTCGCCCCTACCTTGCGATGTAACTATATTCATTAACAGTTGAAACACTCTCACACTCATATACTTATACCTTAATTGACTTCACATAACACCCAAATCCTAATACACGGTGTCGGTAATTGACGAGCCGCCTCATACACGCTTTATATATTCAAGACGATATCTGTTAAATTGTCTACCAAAGAGGATAAGAAATTGTCACTCTTAACACTTTCTCTGAATTCCTTTCCGGCAATATTTGCGGTGAGTTATTTAAATTTTTTATCAAAGCATGGGATTCTCGTTCAGTCTAGGTGACTTGATTTGAGATTTCCGCTCTAAGATAGCGCTAAATTCAGGCTTTGGCAAAATTCTTCAATGGCATTCAAACCTTGTTGGGGGGTTCCTGTCGCTAACCGTTTGACGATCGCACTACCGACAATAATGGCATCTGCGCCCCAATCTTTGATTTGTTTGGCTTGTTCGGCTTGGGAAATTCCGAAGCCAACACCGATAGGTTTATCAGTAACTGCACGTATTTGTTTGAGTAAATCAGACACTCGTGTTTCTATTTGCGATCGCACTCCTGTGACACCCGTGACACTCACCAAATAAATAAAGCCTTGGGAAGCACGAGCAATAGCTTCGATGCGTTCGGGAGAGCTTGTCGGTGCAACCAACAAAATTAAATCAATACCGATTGCTGCTGCTGGTTCCAGTAAATTAGCAGATTCTTCAAGCGGTAAGTCGGGTACTACTAAGCCAGCAACCCCCGCCTGTTTAATTGCCAGGAGAAAATTATCAATCCCGCGATTTAAAATTGGGTTGTAGTAAGTAAAGAGAATAATCGGCGCTTGTAAATGAGGAGTCGTCGCCGTCAACATTTCGAGAATAGCTTCCAAATTTGTCCCCTGAAGCAAAGCACGGGTGGCTGCGGCTTGAATTACGGGACCATCAGCCAAAGGGTCAGAGTAGGGCACACCCAACTCGATCATACTAGCACCACTTTTATCCAATACCCGTAACGCTTCAGCAGTGGTATGCAAATCGGGGTCACCAGCAGTAATAAAGGGGATAAAGGCACATTTTTGATTCTGTGCCAAATTTTGAAAGCGATCGGAAATTGCAGTCATTGTTTTGATGATGTGGTTATTAGCTATTTGGTTATTGGTTATTGGCTATTGGTTATCCAAAATTGGGAATTTTGGAATTGACAAACAACTAATAACTAACGACAGATAACTAATTTACCTGAGATTGCTGCTCCTGCTCAATCTCGGCTTGAAGTCGTTCTAATTCTTCCGGTGTCAATTCTTCCAATCGCTTTGTCAAATAAGCATCTTCATACCCTTGGCGTTGCTTGTGGTAGGTCATTTGATTATTGACTGCCCGAAAAAGATATGTCAGCAACCAACCAATCAAACCTATGACGAGCAGAGCTTGAGTCCAGATACCAGCAGATTGGCTATCGACACCGAATTGCTGAAATATGATGTAAACCAAGCCACCTGCAATAAAAACGCCTAAAACTATACCCAGAGCGTCAATACGTCGCATCTTAACTTATGACCTACCACTAACTAAAAAATTTAAGCCTCAATAGTTCTTCGCCGGGGTCGGAAATTGAGTACGGGCGACAGAACCAACAAACCAGGGAAAAAGAAAAATACCAAAAAGTACATCAGCAAGCGTTCTATGGAGCTAGCAGTATACCAGCGCCACTTCAAGTAAAACACAACTATCACTGGCATCACGAGGAGATAAGCTCCAGCCAAAATTAGATAAAGCAGGGGTACAATCAGGTCTACAGTCATAGTTCTGTTGCTATGTTGAAGATATTAATCGCATTTTCACCATCATAGGCTGAATTACCGACTTCAGGAAAGCCATGCGATCGCTGCTTTCATGGTAGCTCGTGATGGGGTAGAAGGGAAACAGGAGAGGGAGTTAAGCCAGAGATAACAAGAAAAATAAGCCATACAAATACCATCACAATTTTTTTTTCAAAAAATGTTGGACAAAATACATAATTGATGGTTAAGTATATAAGGCGGTGTTTGATGCCTCCAACAAACAAGTGACTCCCAAAGTCAAAACGGGGGTGTGGCGGAATGGTAGACGCTACGGACTTAGAAAACTGAGCCTTGTTAGAGAAATCTTTCAAGTGGAAGCTCTCAAATTCAGGGAAACCTAAAGTCTGAGTATTTAGAATCTAAGTAATTCAGATATGGCAATCCTGAGCCAAGCCGATTTAAAAGTAATAAGTTTTGAGTAACTTTTAACTTTTCGGAAGGTGCAGAGACTCGACGGGAGCTACCCTACGTTAAGTCGAGGGTAAAGGGAGAGTCCAATCCTTAAAACCTTCAGTAATTTTTCTAAGGCAGTAGTGAAAGCTACAAAAGGATGAAAATCCGTTGACCTTAAACGGTCGTGAGGGTTCAAGTCCCTCCACCCCCATCACAAAAAATATCTTCATTTTTAATGTATGGTTAGCAAGAGATGCTAACCTTTATTTTTGGTTTATTGTAGTTTTGATTTTTAATTTTTAATTTTATTTCGCTTTCTCAATTCGGTAATTTCTCTGAAAAGTTCAACAAACTTACATGGAAAATTGCTGAATTATCAATTTTATGTGAAAAGAATACTTATTTTTGAAAGAGAAGATTGATACTCTTGCCTGCCAAGGTTAAGCTGTTACATACAAGGTAAACAGCTAAATGATTGGTCTTGAGAACCGCAATGACCGCTAACAGCTTATTGAATAGTCAGGGCGATCGACATCTTTTAAAATCGAAAGATAAACGCCTAAAATTACAATATACGCAAGAAAGAATGTACAGTTTTTTACTGAAAATTGTAAAAAATTGGCAACCAGATGACGTTTTGCGTGTATTCAAGCGTTCTTTTATTGATTGCTTAAATGCAGATACTAGTAAATATTCGCTGGGAATATATATTGTCTTGCTAGAGCATGGCGAGGATGAATTTCGCCATACCATTAAACGCTGCTGCTACATATTAATTAATAATTGGGAAAGCACCAGAAGACACAAATATATTCAGGAATTAGTTGAATTATTCACTAATTTAAAATTCAGTTTGAATCCCAATGCTTCTGGTAAGTTAAAACAAGCAAGAACTTGGATAGATAATTTTGTTAAAAGCGAAGATTATCAAGAATTACAATTATTTGCATATCGGAACGAAGATGTCAAAGGACATTGGACAAATCGTTATAGTTCCTACTTACTATTGGCTCAATCTCTGAATGATAATAATTCTAAGGAGCAAAAAGAAGCCGCACGAAAATTGTCAAGAAATTTAAAAGATAAGTTTAAGTTTGAATTAGCGATGTATATTGCGCGATCGCAATTACAGGTTAATAATTCTGTTAATGTTCATCGCTATCGCAATCCTAGTAGTTTAGGAGATAATGCTATCAGGCTGATTAAGGCAATAGTTGTGAAGAAAGGAAATTTTAGTTATGACAATATTGCCAATATATTTTTAAAACAAACTCGAAATGATATATTTCATGATTTTAAACAGAGTTTATTAAAATATTTAATATTTTCAGTACAACAACAGGAGTTTACCGATACTTTACAGAAGCAGTTAGCAGAAAAATTAAATTCATGGAAGGTAGAATATGACGATTCTCCAGTTAACAAAGATTTATTATTGAGAATTTGTAATCGCACAATTGACCTTTTAACCACAGAGAACGGTCGCGAACCATCGAGTTTGTTTGTAATGCTACTATCACAGGGACATCCATTAACTTTGGTGATTGTACTATTAAAAATAGTTTTAATTTCTACTCATTCTCGTAGCCATTTAGAAATGCGAATTGCTAATTTAATTAGATATTATGATAAATATCTAGAAAGTGAGTGTATGTGGTTTATTCATTTTATTGAGATTTTTAATATCACTTTTGCGATTTATGCAGAAAATATTGAATATAACTTAATTAAAATGAAAGAAGATGAGATAGAATCACCCATGAATTATGTAGATAAGTCATGTTTGGATGATTATCGGGTTTTCTCGCAGTTAAAGACTATTAGAGAGGGTTAGTTGTTGAGTGGTGAGGGCAGAAGTCATTAGTCAAGTAACATTATCTATTCCTGACTTTTGAATTCTTCTTCACAACGCTGTTCCAGCCAAGCAATTCCCGCACCAAAAGTTTCAGCGAGAATACTAACTAAGCGGTATAACACTGTGCCACCAATTGCTAATGCAGGTGGGAAATGACCTTGAAGTAATGCGATTGTAGTGGCTTCAAATACTCCTAAACCACCAGGAGCGCCTGGAATTACAAAACCCAGCAACCAAGCAAAGCTAAAAGCCCCCAGTAGCAAAGGAATTTGTTCTGGCTGTAATGGGACTAGTGCAAATAAAGTGAGAATAAAACCCATACCACGTAAAATTAAAAAAGCTAGTTCACCAAATAGTGGTATCAGGGGATAACGTTCCAATTTTAAATAGTTATTAGTCGAATTATTTGAATTATTTTCTTCAGCTTTTTTAAACTTTAATTTTTGAACAGAATTGAGTATCGGATTGAGAAAGCGCGGATAAAAAGCACAAAGAATTGCGATTAAAGCCAGTGCTTGTAAAATTCGCAAATTCATATCATTTTTGAGTGAAGTAAATTGACTACCCAGCAACACAATAATAATTAAAGCCGCAGTCGCCATTAATAAAGGCTCAAGTAAAATACTGACAGTTGCCGTCACTGTAGGAATCTTTGCTTCTTTAGCTGCCAGAATGCGTCCATAGTGGTGCCAAACATTTCCCGGTAAGTATTTAGCAACATTGGTTTTGAGATAAACTTGGATGAAATGAGAGACGGGTACAGGTTGATTTAATTCCTTGAGTACCCAAGTCCACACCCAACCAGCCCAGATGTGCGCCAGTAATGTGATGCCAGTAGCGATCGCTAGAATTGCCCATCCAGCGCTATCAATGCGGATTGCTGCTACTTCTAACCAGTTATCTTTTAATGTTTTAGCGACAAAAAATAGCGTTCCCCCTAAAATTAACCAGCGTAGTATTCGCTTGAACATAATAATATTTTACATTGATAGTTTTTCGAGAAAATTCAAATATTTACTTCTAAATCCTGCTTTTTAGTCAAGTAAAAAGTATTTTTTACGTATTTTAATTGAGGTTTGCATTTACTCAAATTTTTATGAATATATTAATTATAATATTAATATATAGGAATTGTACTTGAATCTTGCCAAGTATACTGAGAAACAAAGCTTTGTAGGGCAAGTTTCTAGATAATTTAGATTTTCAGAAATCAAATGTGAGTCCTATATTCATTTCCAGATATTATGAGTTTATCAGTCTATAATAATTTTTCAAAAATCACTCGATATACAGGTTCACCTTTGTTTTGTGTGGCTATTTCCCGTTCTGTTGGTACTTTAAATGGGTTTTCTGACAACCATTCACCACTCCCTTGAATTTTAAATCTGGGATTTTCTAAAAAACGCGATCGCATTTCATCCGCCACAAACTCAATATCAGATTGCAAAAAAACAATCCCTTCTGGTGCCAGATATTCTGCTAATTCGGCAACCAATTCTGGTTGAACAACACGTCTTTTTGCATGACGATTTTTAAACCAAGGGTCAGGAAATTGGATTGATACTCGCTGTAAAATTCCTGTAGGGATTCCCGATAAGATTGGTTTCAATGAATTATTAGCATTGCAATATAAATAATGTAAATTCGTCAGTCCTTGTTCATCACGTAATTTATTCGCATCAACTACCAAAGGTTGACGAATTTCTAAACCTAAAAAATTCCAATTTGATTCTAACTCTGCCATTTGCAGTACAAATCTCCCCCTCGCACAACCAATATCTAAATGTAACGGTTGATTTAGTTTTGTATAGATTTTTCCCCAGTCAACTGGAGTGACAGGAGTTTGATATTTCTGCGCTAGGGGATTAACATGCTGACGAACTCGAACGCGAACCATATTATTAATTGCTTAGTGGTTAATGGTTAAGAGATATTGAATGATGTCATAATTCATGAGCGATCGCCCATGAAATTCGTTATTGGTGCAGGTTTTATCCTGGGTTCCTCAGAATTCTCCGATCCCCACTTGGAAACAGAAGCGGTATACTTTGTGCAAAGGCTTTAATTACACCCCAATTATAAAATTAACTTTTGTTCAATGACTCCAAACTTTCGATTTGCCGTAGTCAGCGACTTGCATATCGCGCTTCCTCACACCATTTGGAATCATCCTAGCCGTTTTCATCTGGTTGAAGTTAGCATTCCTGCATTTGAAAGCGTACTCGAACATTTAACACAACTTGATTTAGATTTTCTTTTACTTCCAGGTGATTTAACTCAACATGGGGAACCTGAAAATCATACTTGGTTACAACAACGTTTAGCAAAGTTGCCGTTTCCCACTTATGTAATTCCTGGCAATCACGATGTGCCCGTCATCGCAGCCGATAGCCAATCCATTGGATTCCAAGATTTTCCCCATTACTATCGCAAGTTTGGCTACGAAAATACCGAAAAACTCTATTACACCTGCGAATTATTACCTGGAGTCAGATTAGTGGCTCTTAATTCTAATAGCTTCGACGCAGAAGGGAACCAAATTGGTCGTTTAGATGAAGAACAATTGCAGTGGTTGGAAACCATACTGGAATCGGCGAAAGATGAATTAGTCTTAGCAACAATTCATCACAATGTTGCCGAACATTTACCGAATCAATCCCATCATCCGATGGCAAGTAGATATATGCTGGAAAATGCATCTACATTAATCGAAATATTACAGTGTTTTGGCGTTAAGCTAGTATTTACAGGACATTTACATATTCAAGATATTGCCAATAATCAGGGTATATATGATATTACAACTGGTTCTTTAGTCAGTTATCCGCATCCCTATCGTATATTTGAATATCACCAAAATAAACACGGAAATAGTCACTTACAAGTGTTATCCTACCGCGTTGAATCGGTGTCCGAATATCCTAGTTTACAAAAATATTCGCGTCAATGGATGGGCGATCGCAGTTTTCCCTTTCTTGTCAAGTTGTTGACATTACCACCTTTGAATTTATCAATAGCCAAAGCTGAAGAATTAGCACCTAATTTAAGGGATTTTTGGGCAAATATTGCGGATGGGGACACCTTGTTTGCTCATAATCCTCACTTCCCGGAAGAGGTTAGCAGTTACTTTCAAACATATGCTGCAATATCATCATGTGGAAGCCCAGCATTAGTCGATAATAATATTTCACTTTTTTTGTAGGGTAAGGGTTGAGGGCTGAATCTCAAGCTTTGGCTAGTGACAGACTCTCGACGCTCACCCTTGTCGGGTAGAGCGGGGTGCTGCTGCAAAAGCTCACATTCTCCACAAAGCAATACCGCCCAACAAACCATTCAAATTGGAAACAACTTTGACATTGGCTGGTAATTGAATATTGACTAACTTTGCCTCACCACCACCAATGTAGAGAAAATCATAATTAAATAAATATTGTAATGATGAAATTGCCTTCCCCAATCTTTGATTCCATTTTTGTTCACCAATTTTTTCTAAGGTAAAACGTCCAAGTTGTTGTTCATAACTTTCACCTTTACGAAATCGATGATGTCCCATTTCCAAATTAGGTACTAATCTGCCATCAATAAATAGAGCCGAACCAAATCCCGTCCCCAACGTAATAACTAACTCTACACCTTTTCCGGCGATCGTTCCCAAACCCTGCATATCTGCATCGTTAATTACTCGCACGGGTTTTTGTAATTGTTTTGATAACTCACCTGCCAAATTAAACCCAATCCAATCGGGATGTAAATTCACTGCGGTTTCTGTCACCCCATTGCGGACAACTCCAGGAAAACCAACCGAAACCCGCTCAAATTCACCAGCACTCAAGGCTAATTGATTAACTGCATTCAAAATGCTACCAGGAATCGGGGGTTGTGGGGTATTAATCCGCAATCTCTCGCTTAAAGGGTTGCCAGTGGTATCAAGAATCATTACTTTTACCCCGCTTCCCCCAATATCCACCGATAGAGTACGGGTAGATGCATCTGCTTCAATCATGAGTTTTGATTCTCCTGGGATGATTTTCTTGCATAATTTATCTTGAATCCTGTATTTTTACTTCTTCTTCATGCATAACTTTATTCCTCCATCGCGCTTTTTCCCTTACCTCACCTGGACTGATATTGCAGCCATTCCAGATAAGGAAAATGTTGTGATTATCCAACCTGTCGGAGCTATAGAACAACATGGTCCACATTTACCAATTATTGTAGACTCTGCAATTGGGATGGGAGTATTGGGGAAAGCCTTGGAAAAACTAGATGCGACTGTTCCGGCGTTTGCCATGCCATCGCTTTACTATGGGAAGTCTAACGAACATTGGCATTTCCCTGGAACCATTACATTAAGTACGGAGACACTTTCAGCAATCTTAATGGAGGTAGGTGATAGTCTATACCGGGCTGGATTTAGAAAATTGGTATTGATGAATTCCCACGGTGGACAACCACAAGTGATGCAAATGGTGGCACGGGATTTACATATTAAACATAGTGATTTTATGGTGTTTCCTTTATTTACATGGCGTGTGCCCCATATTACCAAAGAATTGTTAACACCGAAAGAAGCGCAATTAGGAATGCACGCTGGAGATGCTGAAACTAGTATTCTTTTAGCACTTTTGCCAGAACAGGTGAAAATGGAAAGAGCGATCGCAGAGTATCCCCCGGAACAGCCAGAGGGGAGTTTACTGACACCGGAAGGGAAGTTACCTTTTGCTTGGGCAACTAGAGATTTGAGTAAAAGTGGTGTTATTGGTGATGCGACGACAGCGACGAGGGAAAAGGGTTTGCAGATTTTGGAATCGGTTGCTGATGGTTGGGTAATGGCTATCAAAGATATTTATGCTTTTCGTCAGCCTCAACCTAGTAGTCTGTCAATTTTGTTCTGAGAGATTTTTGGTAGCGTCTCGCTCACGCGGGCAAGATGCCCGCACTACAGTCCCTCATTTCAAGCCTGACAGACTACTAGTAATTAATGAATTATCCCTTCTGGGGTAAATTTCTCAGTAGTTAAATTTGTGTGGAGTAATTCAATATACTGAAGAATAAGCGATCGCCTGGCTCTGAATTTCATCCCCGAAAATTATCAAGGACATGTGCAGATAGCAGTCGCAGAGATAGCCACAGCCGAAATTTATATCGAGTTCGGCTAAATCAGTTGCCCAAATATTATAAAACTAAAACTTATAAATTTAGGGGCACGACATTGCCGCGCCCCTGGGTTAGTATTTCAGAAATGAATCAGAAATGAATTCAGAACTGAAGCTATGTTTCGGTTCTCAATTCCAACCATTCTCAGCTTGTAAAAGTACGTAAGCTGCTACATCTGCTTTTTGTGCGTCATTCAAACGTCCGGTAAAAGCAGGCATCGCGTTTTTACCCTTACTAACTTGGGCAATAATCGCTTCTTCTGAGTACATGCCGTACTTTTCTAAAGCGTCTTTCTGCAAAGTCTTATTGGCTTGAACCAGGTTTTTACCGCCAGCATGACATGAAGCACAGTTAGCGCTGAAGATTTTGGCTCCACTCGCTGGATCACCAGCAGCAAAAGCAGGACGACTAAATGCAAAAGTGAAAATTGCCACGCCTAATAGCAGTGCTGAAACAATTCTTTTCATTACGTGTTCCCTCTGTAACAAAAGCTGAGTAAGTGTTATCTTCCCTTAAATATTCTCTTGTTCGAGCAATAGATAGTCAAACGACAGGCTGTCATACTTCGTCAAAACGCTTTCGTAATATCAAGATTAATTAATTTTTGTTGCGTTTATGTTCCAACGTGACTTCCATCGGTTAACCCCAAGCAAACAAAAGCAATAAAGTATTCAATTATACTCGTAGATAAAATTTTGTCACAGAGGCGATCGCATTTCAGGAGTTATACTAATTCTCCACAAGAAAGTAAAAGATGGTGAGGTGGGGACGCGGAGATTTAATTTCTGACTTTTCGTTTACTCTTGCCCTAACTTGCTCAGAGCAGCACCAGTGACGCGACAAATGCGCCATTCATCTAAAATATCTGCACCCATGCGGCGATAGAATGCTTGTGCGGGTTCGTTCCAATCTAAAACGCTCCATTCTAAGCGTCCACAGTTACGTTCTAAGGCTATTTGTGCAACTTGAATCAAAAGTTGTTTGCCGATACCTTGGCGGCGATATTGGGGAAGAACAAAAATATCTTCGAGATAAATACCTGGTTTGGTTAAAAATGTCGAATAATTATGGAAGAATAGGGCAAAACCAACAGCCTGCCCTTCAGATTCAGCAATTATTGCTTCTGCATATCTCTGAGAATTTATCTGAGAACCAAAAAGATGCTCCTTGAGGGTAGAAGCATCTCCGGTTACAGCGTCTTCTAGTTTTTCGTATTCTGCCAAAGCTTGAATTAAATTAAAAATTGCACCGCAATCTTCAGGTTGAGCAGAACGTACAATTACATTGCTTGGCGCAGTCATATGAGTTCAAGTTTATCGGTTAACGGTCATTGGTGATTGGCTAATGGTTGTGAGTGATTTTCCCAAAATCTAAATTATTAGCCACAATACCAAAATTTGGATTTAGATGACAAATACTCAAGTTCCAATTCCCAATTCCCAATTCCCAAAATTAAATTAACCAACCTTTCAATCTTTTGGCAATATGAGGACGGCGGAGTTTTCGCATCGCTTTACTTTGAATTTGCCGAACTCGCTCGCGAGAAAGATTGAACATATTGCCTACTTCTTCTAGGGTGCAAGGCTCACTTGTTGTCAAACCGTAGCGCAATGAAATTACATCTTTTTCGCGTGGTGTTAATACATCACCCAAAACTTCCCATATCTCCTGACGCATCATGCTTTCATTCATTTTTGCTTCAGGGGATTGGTTATCTTCGTCTTCTAACAAATCCATTAATTCCGTATCTTCTTCTTTACCAACACGATGGTTCAAAGAAAGTGCTTGACGACGGAGTTGCTGAAGCTGACGCAGTTGCGGTGCGGGGATTTCCAGAATTTCTGCAAGTTCGACTTCGCTAGGATTGCGTCCGAGTTGTTGTTTGAGTTCACGCTGGGCTTTTTTGAGTTTGTTAAGTTTCTCAACTATATGAATCGGTAGACGAATTGTTCGTGCATCATTGGCGATCGCACGGGTAATTGCTTGACGAATCCACCAATAAGCATAGGTAGAGAATTTGTATCCTTTGTCGGGATCAAATTTTTCGGTAGCGCGGTTTAAACCCATTGCTCCTTCTTGGATTAAATCCAGAAAGGGTACGCCGCGATTGAGATAACGTTTGGCAATTGATACAACCAAGCGCAAATTCGAGCGAATCATTTTGCGTTTGGCGACTCTACCCTGGTATAAGCGACTTTCTAATTGTCGTTCTGTTATTTCTAAATGCGCTGCAACCATTGCTTTTGTGGCTGGTTGCTCCAAATCTTTTTGTAATGAAGTTTGTAATTCTCGAACTTCTTCTAAAAATCTGACTCTTTTGGCTAATTCAACTTCTTCATCCGGCTTGAGCAATGGATAACGAGCCATTTCTTTAAAAAATGCCCCGACAGCATCATCATGCTCGGTTTTATTATAGCCAGAAGGACGCGCCGCGCCCATTTGGTCGCCATCACGCTCGTCATTATCCGTAATTAAGGCTTCTTCATCGGCTACTGCCTCTAAAATCTCCAAAGATGGTTCTTCGATATCAACAGTAGGGGTTTCGATGATTTCGATAGTTCCCAATTCAGCAATATTCATAAGCATTTGTGAGGAATTGTTGCTTTTGTTGGTACATAATTCACTGGTGGTTGCACTTATGCAGTTTTTAGCTTGGAATCATGGGCGCTAAGAACTGAATTAATGCTCTAGTTTATAGAGAACTGAGAATACAGAATTGGGAATGCAGAATTCCTCTTCTGAATAAGTTTCAGCTACACTTTACTAGTTTCAGGGTAAAACTAACTTTTTTGCTCAAAAATGTAGTCCTATCCCTTATTTACAGGAGTATTTGCATTTAACCGAAAGACTCGACATTTTGACGACGCTAATTTCTTGCTATTTCCTAATTTAGTTATTTTCTTGCGTCGCCCATGGTGACAAAATTTAATAATCTGAGTTTTGGGTCAAAGTTCTGGAGTTATTGTTGCTTGATTATTCCAAAATAATAGGTATATTAGCTTGATAACAATCTTTATTCTTTTTCTGAGTTAGAAAATATGTCAAACCCTCCTCAATCAAAATTACTTAAACTTAACAAAGATAAAAACAATTCATCCCACATTTCTCACTACTGAATCCTAAAGCTTAAAAAAATCTATATTTTTTCAAGTTACAGTATTTTTCATGCTTTAGCTCACAACATCAAATCTGTAGTAATGTTTAGTAGTGGAAGACGGATGTTAATTTTCTTTCTCGATAGTTATTTGCTGAATAGTTTAAACTATGACAAATAATGGAGACAGATAATTAAGTCTATTTACTAACACAAAATTTAACTGCTATAAAAGCATCTCATATCCTTAAATACTTGAGTATCTATCAATAGGTGGAAAAGGGACTATATATGATTTAATGCCTGGAGATAAATATACTAGGCAATGCGCTGGAAGTAAGAATTTATCCTAATTGCAGTCAAATAAGTGTTCTCTTGAGACATTTCAAATAGTTTTTTTGTGAGTAGAACACTATTAGAGGAAACTTATCAATTATTATATCAGATAAAAGTATTGCTAATTACAATTTATGGTGGTTAATAGTTATTGGTTAGTGGCTGTTGGTTAATAATGGCTAAATTCGTGCTTAGGAATCATGTAAAAATAAGTAGTGCAAGCGTCTCGCTTGCTATTTCCCAAAGGTGGGCTTTCCGTCCCCGGAGTTTTCCGTGAAGAACATCTCCCCGGAAACTCCTCTCCACACTACTTGTTCAATTTAGTTTTACACGAATACTTAGAGATGGGTAATTGATGCTTCTGAACTAAATATCTAAATGCCCTATTGACCTATTCCCTCATTTCCAAGAAAAACTAAGACTTTCGCTATAATCTAAAGATTATGTACATAGATAATGTGAATTTAGCTCCGTTGCAGGTTGCAGAACTTGGGCAAGGATACAAACATAGCGAAATCAGAGCACGATGGGTAGAAGTTTTAGTAGATTGTCCAGGTGCAACGGGACTGTTTACATACCGATTGCCAGAACAGTTAGAGGTAAAGCCAGGGGATATTTTAAGCGTACCATTTGGCGCTCAAGTAGTGGGTGGGATCGCGATTCGATTACTACAAGAACCACCAGTTGATATTGCCATTGATAAAATTCGCAATGTCGAAGATGTCGTCAGTGCAGGTTTTTTCCCTGCTGCTTACTGGGATTTATTAGATAAAGTAGCAAATTACTATTATACTCCTTTGATTCAAGTGGTGCGAGTTGCATTACCACCTGGTTTGTTGGGGCGATCGCAACGGCGCATTCGACTGGTAGGATATAGAGAGACGGCGACAAGGGGACAGAAAAATTCTCCTCCTCTACCTACCTCTTCCCTGCCAAATTTCCTCTCTCCAACTGCGCGACAAATATTAGATTTACTGCAAAATCAGCCGGAAGGCGACTATAGCTATAACTACCTCCAACGTCAAGTCAAAGCTGCATATAGAGGTGTGCGCGAACTCACTCGCTACGGTTTAATCGAAAGCTACCTCGAAGCCCCTCGACTCACGCGCCCAAAATTACAGAAATCCGTCACCCTGACAAACTTTCCCCTCGCGCGGGATATCACCAACCGCCAACACGAAATCTTAGAAGTGTTGCGACGACATGCTGGCGAAATGTGGCAAAGCGAACTCCTCCAAGCCTCCAGCGCTAGTTCATCGACTTTGAAAACCCTAGTCGAAAAAGGTTATATAGTCATTGAAGAACGGGAAGTGCTGCGCCGAGAACATTCCGCAAATTCCGGTGAATTAACGGGAGAACAGGCAAAAACCCTTACACCCCAGCAAACACAAGTCCTACAATCTATCCAACAAATTACCCAACATGCCACAATCCTCCTCCACGGTGTCACGGGTTCCGGCAAAACCGAAATTTATCTGCAAGCAATATCCCCTCTCCTCAACCAAGGAAAATCAGCCCTCGTTCTCGTTCCCGAAATTGGACTGACACCTCAACTTACGGATAGATTTCGCGATCGCTTTGGTAACAAAGTTAGCGTCTACCACAGTGCCCTTTCGGATGGCGAACGCTACGACACTTGGCGACAAATGCTAACGGGGGAACCTCAAGTTGTCATTGGTACTCGCAGCGCTGTCTTTGCTCCTCTGCCCAATCTGGGTTTAATTATCCTCGACGAAGAACATGACTCCTCGTTTAAACAAGATTCCCCCATCCCCACATACCATGCTCGTACCATCGCTCAATGGCGCGCCGAATTAGAAAATTGTCCACTTTTATTAGGTTCTGCCACACCTTCATTGGAAAGTTGGATTGCCGCCCAAGGTGATAGGGTAGTGGCAACATCGGGACAGGAGGAAATGGGAACTTCTGCTCACCTTTTCCGTTACTTCTCCCTGCCGGAACGCATCAATTCCCGTCCTCTGCCCCCAGTGGAAATTATTGATATGCGACAGGAGTTGCAACAAGGTAATAAATCCATTTTTAGTCGGGCATTACAAGATGCATTGATACAACTTCAAGAAAAGCGGCAGCAAGGTATTTTATTTATCCATCGTCGCGGGCATAGCACCTTCGTATCTTGCCGTAGTTGTGGTTATGTGATGGAATGTCCACACTGTGATGTCTCACTTTCATACCATCAAACTGAAGCGAACGCACCGCAATTATTACGCTGTCATTATTGTAACTATACTATTCCCCATCCCCGTAATTGTCCTGAATGTGGTTCGCCATATTTTAAATTTTTTGGTAGCGGTACACAAAAAGTCGCCCAAGAATTAGCAAGGGAACTTCCAGAATTGCGGGTGATTCGCTTTGATAGTGATACTACCCGCACCAAGGGAGCGCATCGAAATCTGTTGACGCAGTTTGTGAATGGGGAAGCAGATATCTTGCTGGGTACGCAAATGCTCACCAAAGGTTTAGATTTGCCGCAGGTGACATTAGTTGGGGTGATTGCGGCTGACGGATTGCTACATTTATCAGATTATCGTGCCAGCGAACGGTCTTTTCAGACATTAACACAGGTTGCAGGACGTGCAGGACGGGGAGAAGACCCCGGTAGGGTGATTTTGCAGACATATACCCCCGAACACCCAGTAATTGAGTCAGTCCGATCGCACGATTATACAACTTTTACTACCAATGAATTAGAGCAAAGGCGATCGCTTAATTATCCTCCCTACGGGAGATTGATTTTATTACGATTAAGTAGTATGGATGCAATTGAAGTGGCGAATGCGGCGGAGATGATAGGAGTATTTTTACGCAATGGGGAAGGATATGAGATACTTGGACCAGCGCCAGCTAGTATTATGCGGGTTGCCAATAGATTTCGCTGGCAGATTTTGTTGAAGTTTGCTCCCGATGCTTTGCCGACACTGCCGAATTGGGAAGATATCAGGGAAATTTGCCCGGATTCGGTGAGTTTGACGATTGATGTTGACCCGTTGAATATTATGTAATGAGAGGATTTTGAGTTAAATTTGCCTCTATTTGCATTTACAAATCAAAATATCGGCGAAAGCGAGGATCGATTTTATTACTTTTGCGTTGATTGCAGTTGAGGCACAAAGTATGTAAATTGCTCATATCATTACTTCCTCCCAGTGCTAGAGGAGTAATATGGTCAATAGAAAGCTGAGTTTCTGGTTCTATTTTCCCACAGCTTTGGCATTGATAGCGATCGCGTTTAAATATATATTCCCGGACTGCCTTAGGAATATTAATTCGCGGTGTTTTCTTCATTATTAATTATGCGGCGAAGTTCATCTAAGGGGGATTCGGAAACAGGATGATGATATTGCGGTTCATCAGGGCAAAATTCTAACGTAAATTCTATATTACCATGCTTACTTTGCTGGCGATCGGCTATGGGCATCTGGATAAAAGCGTTTAGTCTCAATTTCCCTTTTTGCCATTTCTCTGAACCAAGCCTGAGAATTTCACAGGGTTCACCATTTCTGTTTGAAGAGAGATTCAGGCTAATCTGACAATCACCAAAAGAGGTGGGAGATAAATTCCGAAATCTTTCTATAATACTGTGATTACAACCATGATCTTGGGAAAAGAATGATTGCATTTTCTTTAATAACATTTGACTGATATCATTTTTAAAATCACCAAATTTAGATAATAAATTATCGAAGGAAATCACATCTTCGTCATGACATTCGAGTAATTCAAATTTATCTGCCATAAATATAAATATAGCTTTATTCGCTTGCTTCAATTATGTAGACGTAATGTAGATAAAATCACTTTTCCTATCTAGCAATTAATTTCATTTTTGTCAAGTTTGAATTGTAATTACTAATCAAATGGTGGAAATTTTTTTGGAACTAAGGGTTTTGTTTGCCATATTCCCTTAGCCCCTGGTTATTTTCCCGGCTGTTTGGTTGTTGTGAGATTTGTGTTTACTTCTGTTTTTAACTATTGCTCAATTTAGCAGCCCCAAAAGTAGCATTGAATTTACGACACCAAATAGCCGCAGATTTATAGTCTGCTAAATTAATATTGTTAGGAATAGCATATGTTTGAGAACCACTAAATTTTTGTAAGCGCCCAAGAACAATGTAATCTCCCTTCTTTAAGGAATAAGATGGTGGTTTAGTAGAACCAATGACATTACCTGAACGATGTAAAATTACGACTAAATCGGGTCCAGAATTAGAAGTTTTAAATGATTTGTCCAATTCTAGGAAGGATTTACCACTTTTTTTTGTAATGATGGCAATACCTTGAGTTTTATGTTCTCCAGAGACAAAATTACCAACCTTTATCGTATTTGGCTGTGGAGATTTAGCTAACTGAACTACAGGATTTTCTTGAGGTTTGACAGCAATATTCCTTTCCGTGGAATGAACTTCTTTAGCACAACTGACTATCACCAGAGAGGTGAGACTCAACATTAACAAACTTTTTAATTTCATGACTTTATATTCCTCAATACAAATTGAATCAGTGATATGCAATTTTTGGATATCTCTAATTAGCTTGATTATTGCTTGAGTAATTAGTTTCAATCTTATTAGAGTCTAAAAATTTCATCTAAAAAATCTGAGATTTAACCTCATGTCGTCCTCATAACTTTCTCAGCAAATTCTCAACTTTTAAATTGAACTAGGTATCAAATAATATTTCATTATGTGAATTTTTAATTGTTAAATCTATACAAATACATTTTTTATCTAGTAGAATTTTCGTAGAAAATCGTTAGGAATAAATTTCCTATAAAAGTAATAGCTAACTATGAGCAAAGCCAGTCATGATGAAATGCCGTTGCAAAAGCAGCCCTGGGAGCGAGAGCTTCGGGCAATGGCACTTTTATCCACTTTGAACTATCGAACTGGTGAATTAAGTAGCTATTTACACAATATTTCTGCTGGAGTCAGTGAACTTGTCGGGGTAGATTGGTCAGTGGTAACGCTTTGTCAGCAAGGATTTGAGAAAGTTCTAGCGAGTAGCATTGACATGGGTGAGGGTGAGCATATTTATGCACTACATGGTCAACTTACTGGTACTGTAATTAATATTGGTTGTTCATTAGCAGTAGAAGATGCAAAACAACACCCAGAGTATGGCGAAGCACCAGAAGGTTATTGTTCGTATTTAGGTATACCGTTGCGAACTGCTCAAGGTGAGGTGATTGGTACTATTTGTTGCTTTCATCAGCAACCGCGCAAATTTAGCAAAGAAGAAATACAAATTGTTGAATTATTTGCGGAACGTGCTGCTACAGCTATTGATCATTTCCATCTCTACCAACAGCAGCGTGAATTTAACCATATTCTGGAAATTGAGGTACAAAAACGCACCGCAGAACTACGAGCAGCGCAAGCCAAGCTTGTGGAACAGGAAAGATTAGCTGCTATTGGTGAATTTGCGGCGATAATTATCCATGAAATTCGCAATCCCTTAACAACAATTATGATGGGATTGAAGTATTTTCAGAAAACTATTCTCACTGAAGCCGCTCAAGAAAGGTTATTTTTAGCAATTGACGAAGGTAGTCGTTTGCAACGTTTGCTGAGTGAGATTTTGCTCTATGCAAAACCCCAGGTTTTACAACTTTGCGAATTTGATATCAATGAATTCATTTGTGATTTGTTGGTGCCAATTCGGGAAATGCCGGAAGCATTGGAAAAGAAAATCGAATTTATACCAGTGTTGCCTAATGTTAGACTTTTGGGGGACAAAGATAAGTTAAAACAAGTATTGATTAACATCATTCGTAATGCCTGTGAAGCTGTCTCAGTAGGAGATGTAATTAAAGTGATAGTTAATCTTTTGTCCACAGATAAAATCTGTATTTATGTGCAGAATCAGGGAGAACCGATTCCATCTGAAGTCATATCTCAGCTCACTCAACCATTTTTCTCGACAAAATCTGGTGGTACTGGGTTGGGGCTAGCGATAACGAAACGCATAGTCAATGCTCATGGTGGGGAATTGTCGATTCAGTCGGATGCTGTCACAGGTACTATCGTTAGTGTGCAGTTACCTGTAGGAGTTTCCCAGGCATCATTCAAACCGCTTCACAATAGATAGGACAACAACACATAAAACAGCACCTATCAAAGTCAACTGCCATAATCCACATCCGGCTGCACTCCCCAAGGAAGCCGAAACCCAGATTGCGGCGGCTGATGTGAGTCCCCGAATAGGTATGTGTTGAGAATCTTCTGAAGATGCCCGTAAAATTTCTCCCGCACCCAAAAAACCAACTCCTGCCGTGATTCCCTGAACAATGCGACTCAAAACATCGCCATCCACACCAGAATTTCTCTGCGATATTAGTAAAGGTATCAGCGTAAACAGGGCAGAACCAAGACTAACTAGCATGTGGGTTCGTAATCCTGCTGGTTTGTGCTGAACTTGACGTTCCCAGCCTATAATTGCGCCAGCTATCAGGGCAATGGAAAGCCGAACAAAAATATGCCAGCAGTCGGATAATGTTAATTGGTAGGTGGTCATTTAGTAATGAATCATGGGGAAATGAGTATTTATTCCTCACTCCTAACTTCTAATTCCATGATTTCTGGGGAACTTTTACATTTCTTCATATTACGAACTTTGTTCGAGATGGCATAATTACGCTTAAAATTAAATTTAAATAATATAAACAATAATTTATTCAAATATTTGTATTTTATAGTCAAAGCTGTATTTTCAAGCCTAGCCCCTGATTTCCCAGATAATCTACAACCAAGTAATATTTGAGTGGATAAACTCTATTGGCTTAATCAAGTTCAGCCACAAGACTGTGCCAAAGTTGGCAATAAAGCGTTTAATTTAAGTAAAACAATGCAGCGTGGTTATCCCGTATTGCCAGGGTTTGTGGTGTCTGCGGAATTTACACGGGAATTTCTGAGAACTTTGAGTAGTTCAGAGCATACAACGGAAGTGTTAGTTGCGGATTTGCCAGATTCATCTTTGCATTTAGATGTGGGGAATTGGCGACAATTACAACAAGTGTCTAGTCGTTTACGCCAAGAAATTAGTGCTGCGACTGTACCCACAGAATGGGTAGAAACAATCTTTGAAGCAGCAAGTCAATGGGAGACAAGTTGTTTAATTTTTCGTCCCACTGTCATAGTACCTGCGAGTAGCAGTAAAAATGTTGCTAATAGTGAAAATGTGAACTTATCAGGCTTATTAGAGTCACAAATTTGTAATTGCGATCGCCACAATATTACTTTAGCTCTCAAACGCACTTGGAGCCAATTATTTCGTGCCCGCAGCTTGCTATACTGGCAACGAAGTGGTATTGATCTCCGAAAGATAAATTTTGCGGTCTTGGTACAACCAGTGTGGGATGCTGTTGCAAGCGGGATAATTATCGGTAGTTCCTCATTTATAGAAATACAAGCAACTAAGGGATTAGGGTTGGCTATGACTCAAGGTGAAGTCATACCAGATTATTACAAAATTAAACGTGAAAATAACGCGATTATTGAAGAAAAATTGGGTAATAAAATAGTCGGCTATCGGCTTGATAATACTACCTGTGTTGTCCCCAAAATTACTCCCAGCAGTTTGTGTCTAAGTGAATATAATTGCTTAATCACTTATTTAATTGATGAAATCGAACAACAACAATTTGCACTTCCCCAAGATTTTTTGCAAGAAATTATCAACCTCAGTAATCGACTTACTAGGGAGTTTGGGACTAATTTTAGTTGCGAGTGGACTATTAGTAAACAAAATACAAATGAAACACTTTATCTCACACAAGTGAGTCTTCCGCAAACACTAGCATCAGATTATCGCTTACTAACTCAAGGACTTAGTGCTGCTGGAGGACGAGCAATGGCAACTGCCTATGTTGCCAAAGATTATCAAAATATACCTACACAATTACCTAATAACACTATTGTAGTTGCCCCCAATATTACTGTTGATTGGTTATCTTTATTGTGTAATGCCAGTGGTATTATCACTGAGCAAGGTGGCATGACTAGCCATGCTGCAATCTTAGCCCGTGAGTTAGGTATACCCTCTATTGTGAATGTAAATAGGGCAACAGAACTAATTGAAAATGGTGAACAATTACTTGTTGATGGTGATACAGGGGAAATATATAGAGTTAATTTTAGTACATCAGATGCTCCCACTCATAGTCACTTGAATCCTAGAGAAGATAAACTTTTATCATTTTCTTCCCCCTCATTTCCCCCATTTATTACCACGACATCTGGACAAGAAAATAGACACCACATTAGGGAAGTTTATTCCGAAAAATTACATAAAAATTCCGATGAAATCAGAAAATTTGGAGATAGTATCAGAACACCGGAATTGAAGAATAGCCCAGATATTAATTCCAGATTACGCGAGGAATGGTCTAATCAAATTATTGCCACCCAATTACTTGTGAATTTAAGTCAAACTAACTCTATTGAACAAGTACAGGATTTACCAGTCGATGGTTTGGGGTTGCTACGTTCCGAAATGATGGCAATTTCAATTTTAGATGGACAAGAACTCCATGTTTGGTTGCAAGAAAAAAAACAAATATTGTGCGATCGCTGGTATGAACATATCTTACTATTTGCTCAAGCTTTTGCACCAAGACCTATTTTTTACCGTTCCTTAGATTTGCAGATATTGTTTCCAAATGGCGAGGGACAAGCAACTCAGCCTTCCAGATTGGGAGAACGGGGAACATTTGCATATTTGCAAAACTCCACCATGTTTGAACTTGAACTGGCTGCCTTAGCACAGGTACAAAAAGCTGGATATTCTAACATACGTCTAATTTTACCTTTTGTTCGCAGCATTGAAGAGTTTATTTTTTGCCGTCGCCAAGTCGAACAAGCCGGACTCAATCAAGTACCCGAATTTCAGCTATGGATAATGGCGGAAGTACCGAGTGTATTATTTTTACTACCGGAATACGTGAAAGCAGGAGTCCAAGGAATTGCGATCGGTACAAATGACTTGACGCAATTATTACTGGGTGTAGGTCGAGAACAAGGTATATTTACGCAAGTATGGAACCAAAAAAATCCAGCTGTTATGGCTGCAATCCGTCAGTTGATTGAAACTGCCAGGGAAAATAAAATACCTTGTTCCATCTGTGGACAAGCGCCAACATTATACCCAGAGATAATTGAAGAATTAGTGCAATGGGGAATTACATCAATATCAGTTGAACCCGAAGCCGTGCAAAGGACTTATAATGCGATCGCACGTGCCGAAAAACGGATTATTCTTGAAGCTGCACGAAGAAAAGTGAAGGAATAATATTTTTTGTAATCTTCTCACTTTCCCAACCCCTAGATTAATATCTCGTAAATATTAACTAAGTAGGTGGGTTGAATTAAATATAAAATGACATAGCACTACATAATCCTTATTTCACGGGCTTTTAAGAGGATTAATCATTTTACAAATAATTACGCCTTTCTACTTATTAACTATTAAATATTAAATATTAAATATTAATGCTACCTCTTACATTCATTCTGTCATTTGCTTGTCTAGAAAAACCTAATGTAACTCGCTTCATTAACCAATATAAACCAGCCAAAATGGCGAAAGTAATTGCCATAATCACTACAGGTTGTTTACCCAGAAGTTCTTCAACACCACGAGTTAGCAGATAATCGGGTTGTGTGATCAAATCCCAAGTGTTGAAGCGCAAAAATCTTCCCCAATAAACACCCACTGCACACAGTACATGAGTAAATAATTCAACTCCTAAAATCCACTGACTTTTACCAACGCGATGTAAATAGGAACCTAAATTAATTAAAGAGATAACATAAGCTTCAAATCCTGCCAAAATCACAAATATATATACAGGAAATAAAACTAAAGTAATAACCCATATTGATTGAATTGTACGAATATCATCAACTAAATGGATAATGTCAGTCAATAAATACGGTGCATTTGGTAGAAATGCATAAAAAATAATAAAACCTAACCACCAAAAGACTGAATGTCCATATCGACTACGAAATAACCAAATACTCAGTGGTATCAGTCCTAAAATCAAAAATAACCCTAATTGCAGTGTGGGAATATTTGTGACGTAAGAAATAAGAAAATTAAATGCAGATTGGAAATAATTTCGATTAGGCGGTACAAAAGCGAATAATGCCAAAAATCCTAATCCCCAAACTCCAAGACTATTACGTCTACTACGAAACAGCCAAATACTCAGAACTAAAGGGATAAATGCCAGAAAAAGATTCCAAATCATCCAATTACTGTTAATTTGTAAAACCTGCATTAATTTGGCTATCAATTCACTTAGTTCTGTTTTCATATAAATTATCCTTATTAATGTACCCTTGGGTTGAGATTCCTTAATTTACTAATATAACGACTATATTATTCGTGGTAATGTGACTTTAGTATGTATTTTTTATGTGATTTGCTAGATTAGTGCAGAAATAGCTTGATTTTCCCGATTTTTTGATTTTTTTATCAACACCATCTTTAAACTACATTCGCATTTGCTTTGATTACAGAAGTCATATCATATTTGCCTAACGATAAAACTGACGCGGAGATGGAGAGATAGAGGGACACGGAGATGGGGAGATGGGGAAATGCACAGAAAAACTAATAATAACTAGCTTAGGAATGTGGATTAAATAAAGTACAAAAGTAGGGTGTTGTTAGCGGAGCGTAACGCACCATTCCAAATCAAATCGAAAGTTGCTCAATACCATATCAGGTTCACCTAAATACTTATGAATCATATAAAAATAAGTAGTGCAAGCGCTCACTTGCTATTTACCAAAGGTGGGCTTTCCGACTCCGGAGTTTTCCGTGAAGAACATCTCCCCGGAAACTCCTCTTCACACTACTTATTTAATTTATTTTGACACGAATACTAAGGACTAGCGTGTTAATACACGACTACGAGGACCAATTTTTTTCAATACATTGCCTTTGGGACGACAATCTACTGAATTTTGGGAACAAATAGACGACTGTTCCCCATTATTGATATTTGTGTCACCTGGATTCAAGGCAAATTTATTTTGGTTATTTGAAGCCACTTGACGAATTACATTTTCGGAATTGACAGAGGAAATCTGTCCACTGCTAAATTCAACATTTGCTTGAGTTGTTGGTGATGTGGGGTTAGAGCTAATATTTGTAGTCGAAGGAGTGGAAATAGGGGTAGTTGGAGTCGCGGAGATACCGCCTCCGGTAGTGCCGCCAGTAGTTCCACCTCCGGTAGTGCCTCCAGTAGTTCCG
>NZ_JAYGHN010000023.1:0-59728 GCF_034931845.1 Calothrix sp. UHCC 0171 | reverse complement strand
TTCCACCTCCGGTATTAATCGGTTGCGTACCCGCAGGAATTTTGATTGTCAGACGCACTAATGGTACATTAGTCATTTTGTATGAACTCAGGGCAGGTGTTGGTTGTACACCTGATTTGGGGTCATAGTCAGTTTTAAAATCAAATACAGTGGGACTATCACCACCATTGCGATCGCTATATCTTGGTCCTTGTCCGCTAACTTCAAATGTTCCTTGATATAAATTTCCTGTTTTCGGGTCTCTGACAACACCTTCAAAAAAAGCTCGTTGTAAAGATAATTCGTCTTGAACGGAAGCTTGAAACTTGACCGGGAAATTAGGTCTGCCTTGGTAATTATAACTTTGTAGTTCGCCACTCAATAAATCCTGTGATGCGATCGCGCCATCACGGGAAATAAATTGCAACCCATAAAAGTCTACAAAATATTTCAAACTACCATCTGCATTTGTTTGCACTTGTACAAATTTCGACGAATAAACAGGAACTAAATTTGGATTACTTTGAGTCCCAATATTGCGAAAAAAAGTACCATTAGCATCCGTATTAATCCGGGTAGTTCTATTATTAGTCGTCACGCCAAAGGGATAATTGAGCGTTCCTGAGATTTCCCCAGTTGTTTGAATATTAAGTTGTGCAGCAGCTGGAGAAGTTTGCAAACCTAAACCAAGTATTGCCAAACTACCACTAGCTAAAGTTGTCAAACCTAATTTATACATGCGTTGAATGTGATATTTTGAGTTTGAGTGTGAAAGTTGCATTTATGCTCCAAAAGGAGTAATAAGTGTGGAATTTGGACTGCTGAGTTAGGAATTAAGTAAATCAATTGTCTATTTAATTACATCTTCCTCCGTAGAAAATTAAAACCGGAATGTTGCCCGCATTGCCCCGACTACCAATGTGTCATTATCGTTATTATGGTTGGGATTGAGAATGACAAATAAACCGGGGGTTAAGGAGATGTTGTCGTTGATTTGGGCGCGGTAAAAAAGTTCTAAGTGTAAGGATGTATCTTCCCGTCCACCTTTCCCACCACCTGTCTCAAAGTCGGGAAGAGCAAAGTTCGGTAGATTGTAGCCATCGGGTAAAGTGCTTGATGTGATTTTTGGCGGTTGTCCGACGATTAAACCACCTAAATTACCAGGACGGAAAAGATTGGGAAATGCCGCAAATACTGCCCAATTCGTCGTTTCTACTGTCCCGGAGAGGTTAACAGGATTAGAAGCAGTCCAACCACCCCAACCACCTAGTTGCAAGTTGGGATTGACTCGCCATGCAACTGTTGCACCGACTGCATGGGTATCAAAAGTAGTTTGGGGCGCGAAGGGTGAAACTAATTGAGTGTCACCAATACCTGTGCGGAGATTGCCATCGGGTGAGTGGTTAAAGAGATAATGAACGCCAATATCAACATTATCGGTAGGTGCTACGGTAATTTGTGCCCCTGCGGTATAGTTACCTCCAAAAAGCCCACCAACATTAATATCGCCGGGAAAGCTGGCAATTTGGGCACTATAGATACCTTGTAAAGAAATGCGATCGCTTATTTGCCAATCAAAACCAACCCCACTGGTACTGCTACCAATCGCCAAAATTGGGTTACGCTGTCCGAATAGGGAAATTGCCCCATCACCGGAACCTTCTAAGGGATTGATGCCGCGAAAGGTATTAATGGGGTTGACTCCTGCGGTTCCAACAACAACTCCAAAGTTATCTGAAACTGGAAAACGATAGGATAATTCATTCAAATACACATCATTATTACCGGTATCCGATTCAAAACCCAATCTACCCATATTCGTAGATACAGCTTGGGTTGATGAACCTAAATTACCAGCCGCAAGTCCTGTTAACAGTAAATCCCGTCCGTTAAAGGAAGTTGCTAAAGTCAATTGACTGCTACTTGTAAAAGTTACATTTGTTTCGGCTTTACGGGGCGTTTCTTCACCGCGATATAAAAATATATCACCCTCATTGGTTCCCTGAACGCTAAAAATCGCCTGTCCATACAGCTTTGTGGTGGTGGAGAACTGATTGGCTTCCAGTTCTGCTGTTCGCTCTTCCAGATTATTTAAGCGTGCTTGAAGGATTGTCAGTTCTGGTTGAAATTCAGCTTGTAAGCGTTGTAGTTCAATTAAATCTTCTTGTTTGGCTAGATTTTCTTGATTAGTGGCGATTAACTCATTGATTTTATCCAGGCAAGCATTTAATCCCGCAGCAAACTCATGGCGAGACATGCTACGGTTCCCCTTAAATGTTCCATCTGGATATCCAGCCACACAACCATAGCGCTCGACTAAAGACTGTGCAGCACTAAAAGCCCAGTGAGAGGAATCTATATCCCCTAACTGCGATACGGATGTTACTTGCGACATGCCATCTGTAGATGTTGAATCTGGAAATGTTGAATCTGGAGACTTTGAATCTAGAGATATTGAATCAATAAATTCGGGAGTGGGTGATTGGGAGATGCGGTGAGGGGGAGACTCGGTGATTGGGAGACTCGGTGATTGGGAGACTCGGTGATTGGGAGATGCGGTGAGGGGGAGACGCGGTGAGGGGGAGAGTTCCTGTATTTCCTCGTCTCTTTTAGCTTTTTCTGTAATTTTATTTAATAATTTTTTTTGCTTTTGGGTTAGTTCCGATATGGTTGGTTGGGAACTATTTTCGGAAAGCGTTAATTCAGGTGGTGCGATCGTATTTTGTAATGTACTTTGAGAGGAAAATTCGGTTTTTCCCGCTTTTTCCTCCTTGTCAGATTCTTGCACGCTGTCTGGCTGAATTGCTGGCTCTTCCGGTAATTCTGACAGCGTTGCTTGCCCTGTCGTTAATATGCCCGCCATCAGCAGACCAATATCACTCATTGTATTCCTATCTACTAGTATCAATAGTCATTTAGACAGGAAAAATAATTGCAGACAGGATGTTTTAGTTATCAATACGTGATAAAAATTACTGATAAATAGTTTTATATGTAATTTTACTGAAGAAGATATCTATAGAAAATAAATCTCCGCGTCCCCGCGTCATCACCTGCTACTTTCTTTTGGAGAATTGGTATCACTATGCTCAGAGCTTGGCAAATGTATTCGCGAAATGTGCCCACAACAGTGGCAAAACGGCTTTGCAGATAGCTTCGACATGGCGTTCATCGGTACCACAACAACCACCCAATACATTGATATGTTTCAAGTTGTTGAGTAATTGACGGTACTGACTTCCAAGTTCTTCTGGGTTGCCATCATCAATTTCTACAGATTCATTTAGTTCCGCATGACTTTTGATCGAAGCATTGGCACGAATACCCCTAATTCTTTGAACCCAGGGTTCATTGGCTGCTAACACATCTGCAAAATGTGTCGGATGGGCGCAGTTGATTGCGTAATAAACAGGTGTATAGTCGGTGACTGTATCTACTTGTTCAATAGCATCTTTCAGGCTTTGACCTGTTGGTAATTTGCCATCAGTTTCAACTGTGAAAGATATTGCTACAGGCATTTCTGCTAATTTTGCTGCACGGGTAATACCAATTGCTTCTTCAGGATAGTTCATGGTGATTGCTGTCACCATATCGGCATCCGTATCACGAAACGTCTGAATTTGCTGGTGATGGTATAATTCCGCTTCATTTTCGGTCATTACCTCGGTGGGAACATAGCCATCTCCCCGTGGTCCAATGCATCCACTAATCACCATTCGTGCCTTTTCAGTCTCATATTCTTGGCGAATTTCATCGAGTAGCGCGATCGCTCTACGGTTCATCTCTGCAAGCGACTCATGATCATAACCAAGTTTTCTCCCCCAATCTGGGTTGGCGCGCCAAGTTGCACTTTCTAAAATGAAGCCGACTCCATATTTTTGAGCCATAGAAGCATAGGTGCGAAAGTATTGCTCAAGTGCTTGATAGCCTTGGCGATGCTTCAACAAATCAAAAGCAGCAAAATCAGGTAGTGTAATCCCTTGACGAAAGATGAGGGTTGTTTCCAGTCCACCATCGGTAAGGAACAAATCACTTGATAATTGGGGCAAACTGTCTCTATATCGTGCCATTTTCTTTCTCCTACTTATTTGCTGTCTCAAGCAAATATCAACTACTAACTAATTACACGATCGCTATTTATATATTATGCAATTGCTAACTAACTTCGTAATTATTAATCGGAGAATAATTTACACAAGAGGCACTTTTGCCCTCTGCAATAGCTGTTACACTGACCTGATTACTGACTCAATATCAACATTTTAGGACTTATGCAAAGAAACCTGGTTTCTGGCTTCACGTGCGTAAGCCCTGTGTTTGTTGGGAAGCAAGCCGCAACCCAACAATTATGTTCAAATTAAGATTTGGGTTGGGTTGGTGGCTTGGGATTCCCATTAATGTAATCGCGACAGGCTTTAGTATCAACAGGTTGTCCTTTTTTCGGATTGCAGGGATTTGCTTTTTTCTCTGCACTTGTGTCACCAGTTGTCACATTATCTTTAATCGGTTTCTGCCAAGGACAGGGAATGGGTTTGCCATGACGATCTTGACATGGCACATGTTGTTCAAGTCCACCAATTTCTGTTCTGAGGGATTGTTGTTGTGCCATCGCAGCAGGAGCAAAAAGCACGGTTGTCAAGAGTGTGATGTTAATTACTTTCTGAAGATGAGACATAATCAATATAGTTTGTGTTAGCTGTGTTCTACTTTGAATATGTTGGACTCTCCAGATTTATGCACTTAGTCACAAACTTGTTGCTATCACGTAGCCTCAATATTTCCTCTCTTCGATTTTCCATCCATCACATTATTTTTTTCAAATTGTGTATATTTTTTGATATAATGTTAGGCTATGAGATATTATAAAAGTAGGGAAACACCTTCACTAATTCCCTTCCACTCCTGTTAAGGGAGGTGAGAGTATGTTTAATAAAAAATTTTTAACTCTCTCTATTGCTGGCATCGCAGCAGTGGCTACCATCCTAGCGACTGCTAGTCGAGTTCAAGCAGAGCAAAGCTTGACCACAAATAAGGTAAACCCAGAATATAGGGTAGCGCAGGTTTATCGTCAACCTGGAAATGATCGCTATCCTGGTAATGGTCGTTACCCTGATCCCTATCGTCCGAACCCTTGGAATAATCGTAGAGCACTTGCAGAAGTATGGGAAAGGGCACGAATGCGCCGCTACCGCGAATGTATGGTTCGCTCCCATCATAATTGGAGGTTCTGCGATCGCATACTTAGGGAGCGCAACCCCTATGAAGGATATCGTTGGAATTAATTGCATAGTGATTGAAATTACCCAGATTTAAATAGCCAGATAATTAACCACCTTGCTGCATAGTAAGGTGGGGTTACTTTACCTTTTCCCATTGCCCAAAATTGCATAACTATTCCTTAACCAGAAATATAGAGAAAGTAGATAAGAAATTAGGGAGAGAGTAACTGTGGTAGAAGAACTATACACACCCGAAGAACTCGCTCAAATGCATGATTCTTTGTGGCAATGCGTGTTACAGTTTGCAAATTTATCAGCAAAACAAGAACGCGATCGCATTGCGCGAGATTTACATGATTCGTTGGGACATTCGCTAACGGCGCTGAATTTTCAATTACAAACTGCAATGAAATTATGTCAACCCAATCCCAGTCAAGCACAGGAGTTTTTAACTGAGGCACATCGATTGGTGGGAATTGCCACACGGGAAGTTCGTCAATCAGTAAAAGCATTACGCAGCGAAGCCGTGGAAACTCAGTCACTGGAAACGCTCATAGAATCATTGGTAAGTGATTTTGAACGAACAACAGGAATTTCACCCGAAGTTAACATAGATTTACCCATCGCCTTATCTTCCTATTTGGTTACACCTGTTTATCGAATTACCCAAGAAGCACTCAATAATATTCGCAAATATGCTAAAGCAACAGCAGTACAAATTAATATCTGCACAACTCCAACAGGGATATATTTAATTATTAAAGATAATGGTTGTGGATTTGATGTGACACAGGTTTCTGGTGGTTATGGCATTCAAGGGATGAAAGAACGGGTTGCAGTTTTACAAGGTCGTTTGCAACTAGAATCAAAACCTGGTCAGGGCTGTTGCATTAGTGTGGGGATTCCCATGCAAATATCTCGCATACCGGAAATTATTAGTCAGGAAGAAAATACACTAATTCAACCTAATTTCCCCAGCGATTTGAGCCAAAAAGATGTAATACCCGAATCTGAGTTGACAACATTATATAATTTCACCAACCTTGAACCTGTCAACATCTCAAATACAGCAACAAGCTTTGACACAGAATATATCCAACAGGAACCAGAGCTTTTGATATCTTCGTCAAAAATGGTCAAGATTAGTGAATGGCAACCTTTAAATTTGAACGCATAAGACTTTAGTATGACTCTCAACCATATGTATAGTGACTTTATATTCAACATAGATTCCCTTTCCAACTAAAGTTGGAAAAATCAAAAACTACTAGAGAATTTCCAATATTCAAGGTATTAATATAAGGAGGTGAACAAGTAAATTGCATTATACATTCACCGATGTTCTATCGTTATCAAGCGAAATATATGCTAGCTGTTCTGTTGTTGGTAGCTTTTCTATTAACTCTAATCTGGCAATTAGTGAATGCTGTTCATGCTAATTATCAAAAACACTGCCAATTAATATTATTTGAACAACAAATAAATCTCTATACATCTCAGATACTAAACATGACTGAGATACAGGAAAAAAATCAAAATTTAATCAACTTATATAATGCTTTAGGGCAATCGATCGCAGCTTTAAATATTCAGTTACAAGTTGCCCAAAAATATTGGTTTATCAACCCCGAACAAGCACATGAATCACTTACAGATGCTTCCCAACTCAGTGCCAGTTTAATGTATGAAGTTCGACAAATTGTCAAAGAAATGAGTGTAGAGCAAGTAATCGGAGAAAACTCAAAATGTTATGCTTCACAAGCAGAAATATATTTATTATCAAGTAAGTATTAAGTATATTTGTGTAATCATAAAAACAGTTTTCCTCAAAAAGTCAGATGATACTTGATACTTAAATCCCAGAAAACAGATTTATTTGCTCTTAAGCCTTATTTGATACATAGCCTCTACAATCTAAACATATCAAACCTAAAAATATCAAACCTAAAAATATCAAATCCTATGATTCGCTTATTACTTGTAGATGACCAAAGTTTAGTTCGTCAAGGTTTAAAAGCAATATTAAGTCTAGAAACTGACCTCGAAATTGTGGGGATGGCAGAAAACGGTGAAGAAGCGATCGCTCAAGTTGAAGCATTACAACCTGATGTCATATTAATGGATGTCCGAATGCCTGTAATGAATGGTGCCAATGCGACTCGAATTATTTGCGAAAAATATCCCCAAATGAAAATTTTGGTATTAAGTACCTACGATGAAGAACGCGATGTTAGTGATGTAATTCGCGCTGGTGCTAAAGGATATTTGTTAAAAGATATGCCTTCAGAAGAACTAGTAAATGCGATTCGCTGCGTTAACTCTGGCTATGCTCAACTAGCACCTGGCTTACTCGAACGAATCGTCAATAAAACATCATCACCAGTAAATACTTCTCCATCCACTTCTCCCCCACTTACCGAACTCACAACCAGAGAATTAGATGTTGCGAAATTAGTGGCAACTGGTGCAACTAATCAAGAAATTGCCGAACAATTATATATCTCAGAAAGCACTGTGAAAACTCATATAAATAGTATTTTTCATCGTCTCAATTTAAAGAATAGAGCGCAACTTGCTATTTATGCAAATTCAGCTTTTGGTCATGCAGCACCTATTTAAGTTTAACTGTAAGATTTAGATTTAGATTTAGTGTTAGAAAAAAATATTTTTACACAAAAATAGAGATGCTAACTAAATTCAACATCTCTATTTTTGTATGCATTTAATTTAGCAATTAGCAACCTTGTGGCTCGAAAATAAAACTGATTCTTTGGTCTGTGGGGATATCATGGGTAGTGAGCGATCGCAACGAAGACCAAGTTTTTGCTCCAACAATCCCATCTGCTGTTAAGTTGCGAGATTTTTGGAATTTAATCACTTCAGCTTTGGTTTTTGCTCCAAAAATACCATCGACTGTAAGTGTACCAAAGTATGAATTATATAACCCTTGGAATGCTTCTACATCAGCGCCTTTAGCACCTTCTTTCAAAACAGGTTGCTGTGCTGCCCATGCTTCATTATCAAGTGCGATCGCTGTATTATTACCAACAATACCATCTTTGGTTAAACCATTGGCTCCTTGAAACTTGATCACAGCTTCTTTTGTTTTCGCGCCAAAACTACCATCAATCTTTCCAGAATATAGCTTTAAAGTTGTCAAAAATCCTTGTATTATCGAAACTCCATCACCCACAGAACCCTCTTTGAGTGGAAGAATAGAAGTAGCTGTAGTCATGAGATTCTCCTGGTTTTAGTGAATTACTAATTTCTACTACGGTTGGATTTATTAACTAGTAGATTTACAGGTTAATAAATTTCTTTTTCAATTCAACCACGACAACTTCAATGTATATATAAAAACAATCTTAAGAATTGGAATCAAAGTCGATTTCATTAAATCAATGCACTTCCAGTAAGGATTTGAGATTATTTATGAGTTATTTTTTCTGTGGGATGTACAGTAAAAAGACACACTAAATTTTAGTTATAGTATAAAAAATCATACTTTGGATAGATGCAAATAATACTAGATGAGTTGCACTCAGAGATAGATTAATCTAGTATCTAGCGACACTTTAGCTAATTTCAAATCTCCAACGAAAAAACTGTAGATTGGAATTCAAAAAATATGTACATTTCCGGAATCAAATAAATTGAGCAGGTATCATTTAAAATAATATTTAGCTAGAGCAAAGTGGTTTATGGAACCGATAACAGCTGCAACGATCGCAACTCTCGCTTTTACTAAAGTTTTTGAAAAAACGATTGAGAAATTTACAGAAGCAGCACTACAAAAGATGGATGAGTTGCGGAAAAAGATTTTTGACAAGTTTCGTGGGAATGTCAAAGTCGAAACAGCATTGAGAGCAGCAGAAAAAGGTTCCAAAAAAGATTTAGATACAGTTGCCGCTTACTTACAAGTATTAATGCATGAAGAACCACTTTTTGCTGACGAAATTCGCGCGATCGCAAGAGACATAAAAGCGGGTGAAAAGCAAGATAATAGCACTATGACTCAGATTAACCAAGATAATGCTAGAGGTTGGCAAACAAAGGTTGACGGTGGTACTGCTTATATAGGCGAAAATACCATCAACCAAGCACCTCCCAATTCTTAAGGAATGCGAATTAAATAAAGTATAAAAGTAGGGTGCTGTTAGCGCAGCGTAACGCACCATTTCATATTTGTTCGCATTATATTTGTTCAGAATTATAAGTTATTAAATTCCTGTTCCTAAGATGATTTGGTGATGATGAGCCAAGAAAATAGTGGGAATGCCCAAGGTTTCCAAACTCAAGTTAATGATGGTGGTACCGCTTATGTTGGCACTAACCATATCAATATCAATCATGTACCCAAAAAAACTGCAACTGCCGTCAATTCTATTCCCTATCTTGGTGTTTCTCATTTCGTTGGACGTAGGAATGAGCTAACAATAATTCACGAAAAATTGCACAAAGAAAATAACACTGTGGCAATTTCTGCGGTGTCAGGGATGGGTGGGATTGGAAAAACAGAATTGGCGGTGAAATACGCCAGAGAACATATAAATGATTATCCCGGTGGAATTTGTTGGTTAAATTCCAGAGATACTAATTTAGCTGCGGGAATTATTCAATTTGTGCAGTTGCAAATGGGTTTGGAAGTTCCCCAGCAAGATTTCCAAGGAAATCCACTGACGCTGATTCAACAAGTAGCTTGGTGTTGGCAACATTGGCAACCAGCAGAAGGTTTGGTATTGGTGGTTTTGAATGATGTGACGAATTTAGATGGTTTTGCTGAATTACTTCCCACAAATAACCGCTTCCGGGTTTTGATGACAACCAGGTTACGAAATCTGGACACAAATATTCAAGAAATACCCCTTGATGTGTTGTCAGCAGAGGAAGCATTAGAATTATTGATTAATTTAGTTGGTGAAAAGAAGATAAATAAAGAATTAGCCACAGCGAAGGAATTATGTAAATGGTTGGGATATTTACCTTTAGGAATAGAATTAGTCGGACGATATTTAGTTAAAAAAACTCCCCATTTCACTTTAGCGAAAATGTTGGAGCAGTTGAAACAGCAACGACTGCATCAGGAAGCGATTAATCCGCAACAAAAAGGATTGAGTACCGCACAACGGGGGGTTTTAGCTGCATTTGAATTAAGCTGGGTGGAATTGAATCCAGAAACACAAAAAATCGCCGGGTTATTAAGTTTATTTGCAGCAGATATTTTTGTGTGGAAATGGGTAGAGTCGATGACTAAATCCCTCAATTGGGATGAGTCGGATGTGGAGACAGCAATTGAGCTACTTTACCAACGTCATTTCGTGCAATGCTTAGAAGAAGATTTATATGGTTATAAAATTCACCCCTTAATTAGAGAATTTTTAAAAGACAAATTAACCGCAGATGGGGAAAGCAAGGAAATTAAACAAGCATTTACCAACACCTTTATGGAAATTGCTCAAACAATTCCCCATACACCAACTTTAGAATTTATCAACTCACTCAAAACAGCGATTTCCCACTTAACAGAAGTCGTCGAAAATTTTATCGATACTGTCAGCGATAAAAATTTAATTTGGGCTTTTACTGGTTTAGCATGGTTTTACGAAGGACAGGGTTTATATGCATTAGCAGAACCTTGGTATCAACAATGTGTATCAGCAGTAAGATTGCGCTTGGGAGGAAATCATCCCGATGTTGCAAGTAGTTTGATGAATTTAGCTGGACTCTACACATCTCAGGGAAGGTACGAAGCTGCGGAACCTCTTTACATCCGAGCTTTGGAGTTATTTAAACAGCTACTGGGAGAAAATCATCTCCACGTTGCAATTAGTTTGAACAATTTAGCTAGACTCTACGATTCCCAGGGAAGGTACGAAACTGCGGAACCTCTTTACATCCGAGCTTTGGAGTTATATAAACATCTGCTGGGAGACAATCATCCCGACGTTGCAACCAGTTTGAATAATTTAGCTGCGCTCTACACATCTCAGGGAAGCTACGAAGCCGCAGAACCTCTTTACCAACAAGCTTTGGAGTTAAGAAAACAGCTACTGGGAGAGAATCATCCCCACGTTGCAACCAGTTTGAATAATTTAGCTGCACTCTACAAATCCCAGGGAAGGTACGAAGCTGCGAAACCTCTTTATCAACAAGCTTTGGAGTTAAGAAAACAGCTACTGGGAGAGAATCATCCCCATGTTGCAATGAGTTTGAATAATTTAGCTGGACTCTACTATTCTCAGGGAAGCTACGAAAATGCGGAATCTCTTTACATCCAAGCTTTAGAGTTAAGAAAACAACTACTGGGAGAAAATCATCCCCACGTTGCAAGTAGTTTCAACAATTTAGCTGCACTCTACAAATCCCAGGAAAGGTACGAAGCTGCGGAACCTCTTTATATCCAAGCTTTGGAGTTACATAAACAGCTACTGGGAGAAAATCATCCCCACGTTGCAATGAGTTTGAACAATTTAGCTGGACTCTATGAATCCCAGGGAAGGTACGAAACTGCGGAGCCTCTGTACATCCAAGCTTTGGAGTTACATAAACAACTACTGGGAGAAAATCATCCCCACGTTGCAACCAGTTTGAATAATTTAGCTGGACTCTATGAATCCCAGGGAAGTTACGAGGCTGCGGAACCTCTGTACATCCAAGCTTTGAAAATATGCGAACAAAGTTTAGGTATTGCTCATCCCAATACAATGACCGTTCGAGGTAATTATGCAGCTTTTTTAAAGGAATTATGTAAGAAAAAAAGGGATTTGGGAGTGTTTAACAGTGATGAGAGAAATTGGGATCGATTTACATTGGAATAAATGTGTGGTTTGGGAGTGTGATCATGCCGATCGCGTATTGGGTGCAAATCATCCCAATACAATGACTATTCGGGGAAACCTCGAATATTTACGCATACAGCAGCAAGAAAGTGGGGATAATTCTTGGTGGCAGAGGTTGAAAAGGCTGTTTTTCGGTTAATGGTTGTGGGGTTTGGTCAATTGACTCGTTAGTGTTGAGAGATATTGCGATTGCTTCATTACGCTTCGCTTCATTCGCAATGACGGTTAGGGTTTTGTGGTTTTGGAATAGATGGCGATCGCATATCGCAATGACTCGTTGGTAGTGAGAGATTCTGCGATTACTTCCTTCGTCGCAATGACTGGAGGGGCTTTTGTGTTATTTTGGAGCGCGATCGCATTCCCAATCTCCGTCATTGCGAGGAGGAACGACGACGCAATCGCAATGACTCGTTGGTAGTGAGAGATTCTGCGATTGCTTCCTTCGTCGCAATGACAGTTTAGTATTTGTTGTTTTGGATTGAGATGTGAACTTTACAGCACATCGTCGTATAAATCACACCATTCTGGATTTACGCTATTGACTAAATCAATTTTCTTGTTTCTGGAACCAGCTTTGATTTGCTTCTCTCTTGCTATAGCATTATTAACATCTGTAAAAATTTCGTAATAAACCAGTTTATTCACGTTGTACTTTTTTGTAAAGCCTGCAATTAATTTTTCTTTATGTTCGTAAATCCTTCTAATTAAATCATTCGTAACACCTGTATAAAGCACGGTATTAGATTGATTTGTGATTATATAAATATAGTATTGCTGGCTCATTAATTATAATTAACTGATAACTCATTTATCAAAACCCAATCGCTGCTTAACCTCCTCCCAAGTGGAACCCTGTTGCGGATTTTGACGGTGTAATTCTAAACGTCTATCTAATTCTTGTTTTTGACCTTCACTTAAGGAAAATTCCGAAGCATCGCATTCCAATAAAATACTATCCCATAAATCTTCAGCTAGTTGTATTCGCTCGGATACACTTAATTCGGAAATATCAACCTTTAATATAGGGTGCATACTTGTTTAAATTGACTATTGTTGCTCATTTTAAGTTAATCGACTTGTTAACGACGCTGCTGTAATTTCTGCTCTAGTTGACGAAAAACTATCTCCCCGTCAATGACTTCCCCACGTTCGGAAGCTTTAACCCCAATCGCAATTTCCCGCTTCAATTCCTCAAATCTACCTTTGTAAATATTTTCCAGTTCCTCCAGCAGTTTAATACCCGCAATAATCACCTCTTCCGTGGAGGTATATTTACCACTTGCTACCTGATTTTGGATAAATTGCTCTAATTCAGGAGTTAGGGAAATACTCATAAATATTGTTTGTTTTACTTTTTTCTATATTCTTTAGATTATAAATCAGGAATGATTTGCTTAATAGTTGGAGAAATTGCGATTTTGCGATCGCTTTTCCACAATGACGAATTTACGATTATTAGTTAGTGGTTAGGAGTATTGCGATCGCTCTAATCAGTTTTCCATTCAAATTCTGGAATATCCGCACCAATCATAATATTACGCAAAGTTCCAATCGGTAAATCACGACCTTTATGATAGGGTACAATTACTTGGAGTTGGCGATCGTCATTTCGCCATTTGCGATGACTACCTTTTTGAGAAATCAATTCAAACCCGTAACTTTGTAAAATTCTTTCCACCTCATCTGCACCCATCCGTCTGATACGAGTCATCCAACCATAATCTCACGGAAAATTGCACCTGGTGCGAGTTTAATTGGATCAGTTTCAAGATATAGTTGAATTGCTTCGCGGATATTTTCTAAAGCTTCTTCCTCAGTATCTCCTGCGGAGGTACAACCAGGTAGTTCAGGACACCAAACAGCCCATTCTCCTGTTTCTGGATCGGGTTCGAGAACTACTCGCCATTTCATATTCAATATGTGTCCTTTACGCTTACAGTTAAGCTATTGCTAAATACAATCATAGCTTGCTTGCGATCGCTTGTTGGAAATGATAAACCTTGGGATTGCTTCCTACTCTGCGGGAAAACTAAAAGCGAACATCGCAATGACAGTTTGATTTTTGTCGTTTTGGATGTGCGATCGCTTTTCTTTGAGGAGGCGGTGAGAAATTGCGATCGCTTGTGTTTTTAGTCAAAGTTGTCACGCAAATAATTATATTTTAGTATTTCCACTCAGACAATTCCGGCTTTTTACTTCTCTATTGAGAAAATAAATATACAAATATGGGGATAAATCGAGTTATTTTGCAAGAGCGATCACATTATCCAATTTTTGCTAAAGAAACCAAACCATTATCTGCAAAATCGATTTCCAGATGATATCCTTCCATCATTGCAGTTCCCAGTAAAGGCTTATAACCAGAAGCTAAAACGGGAACTACTTTTTCTAAATTATCCCAAACAATAGTCGCTAGATGTACCGACAATAAGGCTTCACTACCATCAGCGAATCTTGCAGGTATGGTTGAATACAAAGGAATATTCATTGCACTAATTGCTTGTGCTGGTAGAGTAAGATAGTCGTTGAATCCAGTATCAATGACAAAATTCACAGAAAAATCAGGCTGCTGTGGTAAACGAAAAATTACTGGAACTATTGCTTTGCGCTCAACTAATCTTCCGTAAATCATTCAACTGTACGCAGCATGGGAGCATGACCAAAAGTAACTGCAACATCATAACCAATTCGCATAGTAAATAATCTAGCGTTAGGATTTTTCTGTTTTAATTTCAATCCTGATTCGACACCACTTTGATCAATTCCATATTCGCCAGTTTCGGCATCAATCACAATCATCTTACCAAGATTATCGCCATGTTCGACTTGTTGGCGAATCCCGTTTTCGTAAAATTCTTTGGCTCTTTGGGCAACTTCCTCTACAGTCCAAAAAAGAGCTTGCATAATTACACCTGCTTCCAGCTAAGACTTTTGCATATTCTCATTATAGATACAAGCGTCAATATACTGATTATGGTGTGGCATGAAGCAGGGTACGCATTGACAGTTTTTGGTGTTTTGGGCGAAAGTGCGATCGCTTCTCTTTGAGGAGGTGGTGAGAAATTGCGATCGCTGTTCACTAAATTACTAATATGGATAACTGGGAACTTCGGAAGTGATTTCTGGATTTGCCTGAGTCGATTTCGCCGTTGCTAATACTACTTCTCTCTGCTGACGTTTCGCTACTAATATCGTATGCAAAAGTTTGGGAAAAACAATACAAACAATGGCGTTTGCAGCAGTTAGGAATAAACCATCTATTAAATTCATAGAAAATCCCCCTGTGGAACATTTGGACTACGATTAGCTTCTACTGTTTAATGTGCTACAAAAACCCCAGTCATTGCTAGTCATAATAGTTAGGAATTTCTTCTATCTATCATAAGCTTTAGTTAATGTTAATTTATATAAAGTTTGATCTGAATGGGAAAACACATCCTTAGAAGGATGCTTTGATTTTTTTTGATTTAAACACCATGCCCATTTGTAAAGATTATTAATAATGTATGGCTTTCTCCTTGACACTTATTCTTTTTTGTTATTGGTGGGAGCATTGACCACAAAAATGCGGGCTAAATTTACATGCCGGTGTTCTGGTCAAACTATAGGTCGTGCAGAAGGGAAAGCTAGTAACTTCCTGTCTAGAATTTTGTAAGGTAATAACATGATGTTTTTGAATTGATTTGCCTCCCAAAGCTAGAATCATTGATATTAGTCTTGGTAATGCAATACAAGCGACTGCGCTGACTAAAGTCAAAAACAGAATATCCATCAAATTCATGGGTAATTACCTCTTGGCGATCGCCGGAAATTAAGGATTTTAGATTTTAAATTGTGAATTTTGGCAAATCCCAAACAACTAACCTAAAATTCATATTGGCAGAAGCGGTCTTTCAGAGGCAGCACAAGGTGCTACCGGTTCGACTGTCGTTATTTAGTTGCATAGCTATTTAACTATACCACTTTATCATACCATAGACTTTTATTTATGCATCAATCAATATTCCCTAGGAAAAACCAAGGGAACGAAATGTATTATTTGCAATTGGTTATCTTAACTACATAGCAAAATATGTTGGCAGTAAAATCAATCGAAATCAAGTTAATTTTTTAAGTGAGGTACTTATGGTGAGAACATCTGCTGACCCCAATTTTTTCTCAAGCTATACAGAGCAGGAACGCATCTATGCCAAGGATTTAATCGATTATGCTGATGTGGAAACGTTGCCGGAGATTTGGTCTTTGGTAGCACAGCGATATCCTGATATTGTTGCAGTTTGTAACCCTCATGCCAAGCCAGAAGTTCTTTTCACATACACACAGCTATATGAAAAAATTCAGTGTTTCGCGACTGGTTTGCAAGTTTTGGGAGTGAGGGAAGGAAATCGGGTTGCCTTAATTTCTGATAATTCTCCGAGTTGGTTAATCGCCGACCAAGGGATTATGATGGCTGGTGCGGTGAATGCGGTGCGGAGTTCCCTGGCAGAACGGGAAGAATTGCTGTTTATTATTAGCAATAGTGGCAGTACCGCTTTGGTATTGGAAAATTTGAAAACTCTGAAAAAGCTGCGGGAAGGTTTACACGAGTTACCAATTGAGTTTGTAGTTTTGCTCTCGGACGAACAACCAGGTAGCGATGATAGTTTAAAGGTGCTGACTTTTAGCCAATTGATGGAAATTGGTAAGCAGCATCATTTGCAAACAGTTCAACGTCAACGCCAAGATTTAGCAACTTTAATTTATACCTCTGGAACAACAGGTAAACCCAAGGGTGTAATGCTCACACATGCAAATTTAATGCATCAAGTTACATCATTAGGGTCAATAGTTAGACCAAAACCTGGAGACATTGTTTTAAGTATTCTCCCAACTTGGCACAGTTACGAACGCAGTTGTGAATATTTCCTTTTTAGTCAAGCTTGCACGCAGATATATACCAACTTGCGATCGATTAAGTCTGATTTGAAAAAATTTGCACCCAACTATATTATTGCCGTACCACGTTTATTGGAATCGATTTATGAGGGCATACAAAAGCAATTTCGCGACCAGCCAGCCTCGAAACAGCGTTTGGTGAGTAATCTTTTGGGTATCAGCGAAAATTATATCAAGGCACGACGCATTGCTCAAGGTTTAGATTTGGAGAATTTTCAGGCATCAGCTTTACAGCGCTTGCTTGCAAGCCTGAAAGCAACTGTATTATCGCCCTTACATGCTGTCGGAGATAAGTTAGTTTACAGTAAAGTCCGGGAAGCAACCGGAGGCAAGGTAAAACAAATGGTGAGTGGTGGTGGGGCGCTACCAAGACATATTGACTTATTTTTTGAGATAGTTGGAGTTGAGATTTTGGTGGGGTATGGCTTAACCGAAACATCCCCTGTCACCCATGTACGCCGAGTCTGGCGCAATGTACGTGGTGCTGCGGGACAGCCAGTACCGGGAACCGAAATCAAAATTGTTGATCCAGAGACACGCAAACCTTTAGCTGTGGGTGAACGGGGTTTAGTGTTGTTACGAGGACCCCAAATTATGCAGGGTTATTACCAAAACCCAGAAGCAACAGCAAAAGCCATAGATAGTCAAGGTTGGTTTGATAGCGGCGACCTAGGTTGGGTGAGTGAGAAAAATGACCTAATTTTAACCGGACGTGCCAAGGATACGATTGTATTAACCAATGGTGAGAATATTGAACCCCAACCCATCGAAGATGCTTGTTTGCGATCGCCCTATATCGATCAAATCATGCTTGTTGGACAAGACCAACGCTGTTTGGGTGCATTAATAGTCCCGAATGTTGAAGCCTTGGAAAAATGGGCAGAATCGCAAGATTTAAAACTGTGTATACAGGAAGACAATGTTACACTGACAGGCAGTCAAAAAATAAATCTTGAGAGTAAAATTGTCCAGGATTTATTTCGCCAAGAAATGAATCGAGAGGTGCAAAATCGTCCAGGCTATCGTCCTGATGATCGCATCAATCCATTCAGATTAATTGTAGAGCCGTTTTCGATTGAAAACGGTTTGATGACTCAAACATTGAAGCTGCGGCGACATGTTGTGATGGAGCGCTATCGCGATACGATTAACAACATGTTCGCCTAAAGCCTCCACACCTGCAAACTAACGAGTGAACGTGAACCATTTATGGATGTCTCCAAACAACTACTTTTAAAACGTGCTGTCAATGTCAAGGCGATTGTCACCCCGCTTTGGAAAGAAGAAGTACAGCAACAACTGCAAGCACAAATTAATCAGATCGACCAGCAACTACAACAAATCGACATCCAAGGACAAAGAGCAGTTTCCGAAATTCAAAAGCAATCAATGCAACCACCGGGACCTCAAACCTTGCAACAAATCGATAATATTCAAGCACAGGTGAATGAGAAGAAAAGCGAACTCCTTGAACAAAAAAACCAGAGTTTGCAAAACCTCCAGCAAGTTCAGTTGTTGGAATTAGATCAAGAAGTCAATCAGTTCCAAATGGAAGGTTTTTTCCGTGTTGAACCAGGTGATAACTTGATTAGCAAATTACAAGTTGAAGTTGTTATTCGCGATGGTGTTGTTGAAGAGATTCGCGGCGATATTTAATTAAATGCTGATAATTTACTGAGTGGAAGAGACGCGATGTTCCTCGCGTCTCTTGTTTTGTATTTGGTGCAAATTAGTCAATCGCAAATTCCAGCATTCCTCTATCATTTATTTTTCTCCGCCTCCCCATATCGCCCATCTCCATCGATTTGCTCGTAATTATTTAGCGTAACCTGACATCACTTCCTCAATCAGCAATATCTCTTTCCACATTGTTCTTGGGAACCAACCCAAACTATTTGCCACATGGGCGGAGAACTAGCAAAAATAGTTCTGCCAAAACTGGTAAGTTCAACACGATAGCGAACTGCACTGCGGTAGTTTTGGTTTCGCGTTGGTTTGTTTTGGGTAATAGTGACTAAAGCTTGGTTGGGATATGGATAAACTACTTCGACTTGGCGCTTTGTGCGATCGCCGTGAGGAGTATCAAATACATCCATTGCTAATGACGCTGGATCAGTACCTTGAAGCCCGGAATTAATACTTTCAAGTGGTATTGTTTTATACTTAGCTCGTTCTGGATTTATTACCAGGCTTGTAGTTTGAATTGCCACTGGTGGTTGTTGCGCTTGCACGTTTTGATTTGTAGAAATCGCTGTGATTAGCTGGCGGTTTGTGAAAATACTACCAACTGCGGCTGTGGCAAAGATACTCAGTATAAGTATCAGAAAAATCTTCAACTTTGCCGACATAATAAAAACCGTGTTTCCAAGATTTTAGTAGATCAATTTTGAATTTTAGTATTGATGTGTCACCAAATCTCCTATTACTTTAGGTATAAATCATGAGTTTGGGGTTAGGGGAAGAGGGAGACGCAGGGAAACGGAGAATAAGAAATCCTGATTGTCCAGTGCTTGCCAATATATCTTAGATATCAGACGACATCTAAATATACCAGTCGTCACCAGAAATACAGTATTTATAGACTTTGGAAGTGTAGGATAGTTCCTCCTAGCGATTGTAGATTTTAAATCATCAGTTTTGGGTAGTTCTTGCTAATTTCTTGATGAAAACTTCATAAAAATCAAGATCAAGGGAACTCAGGGGACGTGGGGACGCGGGGACAAAAAGAAAGAGGTTTCTTTTAGAGGTCTCCCACTCTCCCCCTCTCCCACTCTCTCCCTCTCCCACTCTCCCACTCTCCCACTCTCCCCCTCTCCCACTCTCCCCCTCTCCCACTCTCCCACTCTCCCACTCTCCCCCTCTCCCACTCTCCCACTCTCCCCCTCTCCCACTCTCTCCAATTACCGAATGCTCAAATTCAAGCTACAATTCGATCTGGCATTCATCTGCTGTCCATTCCTACAATTATCGATTTCACTAACCACCGTATGAGCATTCACGAAGTATTCATGCCCGCACTTAGTTCCACCATGACTGAAGGCAAAATTGTCTCCTGGGTGAAATCTCCCGGCGACAAAGTGGAGAAAGGCGAAACAGTGGTGGTTGTTGAGTCGGATAAGGCAGATATGGATGTAGAATCCTTTTATGAGGGATATCTAGCACATATCATAGTCCCAGCTGGCGATTCTGCACCTGTTGGTAATGCGATCGCGTTTATTGCGGAGACTGAAGCGGAAATTGCTGATGCTGTCGCTAAAGCCAGTTCCATCTCGGCAGCAGTTGTAGCACCCCTCGCCGCCGCAAGCAAGGGCAGCAGCGCAACAGCAGTTGTTGAACCAGTAACAACATCTCAAAATGGCTCTAACCACCGCGAAGGCAGAATTGTCGCCTCACCCCGTGCCAAAAAATTGGCAAAGGAACTCAAAGTTGATTTAAATGCGATCGCAGGTAGTGGTCCTTTTGGGCGGATTGTGGCGGAAGATGTGGAAACTGCTGCGGGTAAAGTTTCTGCACCTCCCACAGTAACCCCAATCACTGCACCAGTCACAACACCAATTTCCACGCCAGCAGCACCAAAACCTTTACCAGCCCCTGTGAGCGCAGTTGTTCCTAGTCAAACTACGCCATTTACGACGCTCCAAAATGCCGTGATTCGTGGGATGGTAGCGAGTCTTGCTGTACCTGAGTTCCGTGTTAGCTACACCATTACTACCGATGCACTCGACAAATTATACAAACAGTTGAAATCGAAGGGTGTAACAATGACTGCCCTGTTAGCGAAAGCTGTTGCGGTAACATTACAAAAACATCCTTTATTAAATGCTAGTTATTCTGACCAAGGTATTGTTTATCACTCTGGTATCAATATTGCCGTTGCGGTAGCAATGGATGATGGCGGATTGATTACACCTGTATTACAAAATGCTGACCAAGTTGATATTTACTCGTTATCCCGTAATTGGAAATCGTTAGTTGAACGCGCTAGGGCAAAACAACTACAACCGGAAGAATATAGTACAGGTACTTTCACTGTTTCCAATTTGGGAATGTTTGGCGTAGATACATTTGATGCGATTTTACCACCTGGACAAGGTTCAATTTTGGCGATCGGTGCATCGCGTCCTCAGGTTGTCGCTACTACTGATGGCATGTTTGGTGTGAAGCAGCAAATGCAAGTAAATATTACCTGTGACCATCGTATTATTTATGGCGCTCATGCGGCAGCATTCTTACAAGATTTGGCGAAGTTGATTGAAACAAATACACAGTCGCTGACAATGTAATTAGTTGAGTTAATGTAATAATCAATAATTTTTACCAAGAATATTGATTTTTATATCTCGAATAATTTATCTGACTTGGGTTTTTCAAAACTCAAGTCTTTTTTTACGAATCTTGTCATCAAGAAAATTAGAAAAAGTGTTACATCTAGCTAAAATAAATTATCAGTATTGTTTTCTTTCAATATCTATATGAATAGTAAATTTAACTGGATTGCTTTTTGGCTATGTTTATCGACGATTTTATCCTGCTCTATTTTGATAGCCAGCGCACCAAGCAACAGCGAAATTCCCAAAGTTAATCATCGAGAAGCTTCTATGGAAGAATTGAAAATAGTCAAAAATCGTGAAGATTTGGCTGCTTTGAGTGGCAAAAAAGTCAAACTCGTGGGATATTACACATCACAATCTAGCAAGCCTCAAGTAACAGGAAATCCAGGTTTTCGAGGTGTTTATATCAAATCTCAAATTGTCCTGGAGGATGGTACAGTCATACATATTTTTCCATCCTGGAACAAACAATCATTGCGATCGCCTTCTGAAGTAGAGAATCATCAGGGAAAAATTGTCACAGCCATTGGTATAGTAGAGTATACAGCCATTTCTCGCATCAATTCCCAAACACGCGAATCCTTCATTAATTTAGAAGAATTAACAAATAATTAAAACTTGAAAATTTAATTCACTTTCCTGAATATGATGATTCGGAAAAATAATGAAATACACCCACCACGCATTCTCTGAAAATTTTGTTAATCATAAGTAAATGATGCGTGGAGAGTAATATCAAGAATAAAGGTTTGGTTATTTCTATTTATTGATCAAATTGCTTCATTGTATTCATAATCTCTTCGGCATCAACTGCTGCACCTTGACTCTTATAATGTTCAGCAAGTATTTGTGCATCTCTGGCTGCGGCTTGCTGTTTGCCTAATTTGTAGTGTGCAACTCCTCTATTGAAATAAGCATTATCATATTTTGGATTGATTTTAATCGATTGATTATAATCTGTGATCGCTTTTTGATAAGCTCCTAAACTAGCATATAATAGTCCTCGGTTAACATAATCTTTAACTGAAAGTGGATTAATTTGGATAGCACGCTTATAATCTTTAATTGCCTCTTGATGCTTTCTTAAACCAGCTTGTGCAGCGCCTCGATGACTATAAATTTCTGCATTGTTGGGATTCATTTGTATCGCCAGATTATAGTCTGCGATCGCACCTGCATAATCTCCGGATTGATATTTGTTAAAAGCTTTTTTTAAGCCAATATTATTGTTAGGATAAACTTGTAAAGAATGTTCAAAATCACCTAATCTAGAATGACGATTTACTTCTAAAGGAATCGTGGCAGAAACATTGTAAATATCGGCTTGACTGATATTGCTGGCACAAATTTTCCAAGCAGATGCTACTGCCCCAAATGCGATTACTGCAACAGTTAATTTCCATATCTTCATATTTATGTCTCCTTTGAAACTAAACTGGTTAATCACAAAAATGCTATACATCATTTGTGGGTTCTCAATCTGCCTAAATCAAGTTGATTAAATAACAGTTCATCTATATAAAGTGAAGGGATAATGTAATTATGAGCAGTTCAAATTAGCATCGACAACATAATTAGATATACAGCTTCCTTATTCATCAATCGAGAAGCAGTTTCCGGATGATATAATAATAGTATTTTTCGCCAAAAGCCCAGTAAAATGTATTGAAATACACATACATTTAATTATAAAATTATTCTAATTTAGGGTTATCAATTTTCTCAACCAAAAAACACATACAACTATTTGGCTTGGCATTTAACCTTAATGGCTTGAACTTCAACCTCTCAATATTAGATAGCACAGGTGCAGTCATCAGGACAGAAGCTGATATGCTCAATCGAGCAATGCACGCTCCTAATGTTTACCACTTCCCGGTGGTTATGTCGGCTGGTGAACTGATACCAGAAAACTAAGTATAATTTTGGGCTAGATGTCATCTCAAAACTGTAGGGATGCGGTTAATCTAAGTTAATCCTACGGAATTATGTTTTATTGCCATCAAAATCACATTAATCCCAATTCTTCCCCAATATATCCTCACAACTTCCTCACAATTTTCTTCTAATCTAAAGGATGTAAGCAAAAGGTAATTATTCAACCAATCCTGAATTCGGAATTAGGTTTTATCAACAGATTTTCCAACGAGGTTTCTTATGAAAGATAAGCTACAAATCACCTTTCATAATGTCCATGCATCGCCAGTATTAGAAGCTAAAATTACCGAGAGTGTAAATAAATTAGAGCGTTTTTATAATCGAATCATTAGCTGTCGAGTCGCTGTTGATACTCCCCATCGTAATCAAAACAAAGGCAATCTTTATCATGTGCGAATTGATATTACAGTACCGAATGGAGAAGTAATAGTAAATCGTAACCCCTCTGATGATGCTAGCCATACTGATATTTATGTTGCGATTCGCGATGCTTTTGAGGCTGCAAGACGGCAATTACAAGATTATGTGGGCTTGCAACGGGATGAAACGAGAAAAGCTGTTGTGGTGACAACAGAGGATTAATCTAGTTTGCACAATTTAGAAAGGGGAAAAAGGCTGTCTTGATTTGTAAATTTTATCTCATCTAGATTTAGATTTAGGTTAATTAATCAGGGTAAGTGTTTTACTTACCCTTTTTGCCAAAATGTAATTTATCTTCCTCAAATTCTCAAATTATTCGCCTAAAAAATATATTTTTAACTTAAACATTTAACTTCAATATTTAACTCAGTTAGGACTTACGCAAAAAACCGGTTTCTGGCTTCACGTGCGTAAGTCCTGTCAGTTATTCTAGTGCCATTTTCTGAGAAATATTATGTATATCCCCAAGTGGGAGGTAAATCGATGCGGATTTTCCAAAAATTAAGCGATCGCATGGTTGAATGTATAATTTGTAGCGTAAAAATATAAGTAATTTGCTTCTGTAACTAAGTGGAAGTTAAATTGAACACAATATTCGGACTGGAGAGTAGCAGAAACCAGAAAATATATTCTTTTTGAAAATTAGCAAACTATTTGTATACAATCAATACAGCCATTATTGGCATCAAAAATATCAATCTTTAATTAGATTTTGTGCATCAAAAATGTTATAAACTTCCTATGTAGTGTGTGGATAATTTAGCCAAACATATTTTTATGAAGGTTGATAACAGCAAATTGCTGACCAAGTTGGCTGGCATTGTGGGAGTAACGGGCATCGGTCTCTTGATTAACTTGCCTGCGGGGGCACAAGAGAAACTGAATCCAAATCCCAGTATTTTCTCGGAGGCTACCTACAGCCGGACTCAGCGTGTGCTGACAAACACACAGTATTTACCAAGCGAACCGGCTCTTGCTCAGGAAAAGCAACAAAATTCATCCGGTAAAAAGAAAAAGACTCAAACTGCTCAAACAACGACTATTGGTGGAAAGCTCAATCCTTCCCCCAGTATCAAAAATGAGTGTCCTTACAACCGTGCAGCTTGCCCTGGTGCTGGTACATCTGCACCAATAACAAAACCTGCCGAACCAGATGTAACTCCGGCTCCAAGCGAACCAGAGGTAAAACCACAAACTGAAGGAACAGACAAGCCAAGCGAAAGCAGCGATACTAGCAAAAACATAGTTGCTGTAGCAGAATCCAACGGTTCTTTTACAACCCTAACCAAACTATTGAAGTCAGCAGGATTAGTCGAAACCTTGCAAGGTGCAGGTCCATTTACTGTTTTTGCACCTACTGATGCTGCATTTGCGGAATTAGAAAAAAAATCGCCAAATGTCATCAGAGACTTGCTGAAGCCTGAAAATAAAGAAGTGTTGGTCAAGGTATTAACCTACCATGTTGTCCAAGGTCAAATTCTCTCCAGTGACTTGAAGGCTGGCGAAGTCAAAACCATTGAAGGTGGTCCACTCTCTGTTAAAATAGACTCTGCTACAGGTGTCAATGTTAATGATGCGAAGGTGACTCAAGCTGATGTGAAGGCGAGTAATGGAGTTATTCACGTTATCGATAATATCCTTGTACCTCGCGATTTGTAAATCAGATTTTTTGCATAACAATGTGTTAAATCCTGAATAACTTGTTTTTACAAACAAGCTTTTTTGGAAAGTTTTTAACTCAAATCCCGTTCAAATCAATATTTGAACGGGGTTTTTGTCGATTCTATTTGTAACCGGATTTTGGAGAATTGGTATAACAGTACATCAGGGAGTTTACTTTCTTGTATACCGATGCTTGACACCAACGGGAAAATATTCACTATCACCATGTAATTTTAATGTCACCTGGGGAGTTTGGTATTCCTCAGGAACATAATTGGTAAATTCGCTATTGAGCCGCTTTAATTGCACCAGAATTGAAGTTGTTATTTCTTGTCTCTTTTCTTCGCTTGCCTCGACTCCCGGTGCTAATTCCACCGTCACTGTTAAAAATCGATTTTTGTCGCTATTTTCAATCACTTGTAAAACAAATTTACCTGTAACCCATTCTTTAATTCCCGACTGTTCTAATCCCACTGAGATATTTTCTGGGTATATATTGGCACCAAAATAAGAAACTGTAAAATTAGACCTGCCAAATACATAAACAAAGGGTAAATTTCTAATCCCCCTGCATGTCTCTTCTTTGGCTATTTCTAAGTTCTTTTTGCTACTTGAGCTTAAAGACGCAACCGGATTAAATTCCCATTCAGCAAGGAATTCCAGCATAGCTGCGTATGTAATTATCCCGCCATTGTCTAATATATTATACCTAATTAAAGGAATGCCATTATTCCCAGAGAATAATAATATACCGTCTTTGACTTCAAAAAAACGACTGAGGGGGTCATACTGTACCAAAGTTGGTAAGCGCGATTCGCCAAATAAAGCTTTTGCGGCTTCCGGATTTTCAGCGAAGAAGCGACGAATGCAAATGCTCAAAGGTGTTTCATTCCCTAATACCCCAGCATCCGCAGTTCCATACAAAGAAGCAAAATCGTAACAGGGATTTTGGGAACCGATTCTTTCGGCGACTAAACTTCGCCATTCTTCACTAAATACTTCCCCGGCGGTGACGAACTTGATGTTGTATTGTTGCCATGGCACACCTCTGGCAATTCCGGTATCGATGACATCTTTGAGAAATGGTGGATACCCCAACAATACAACTTGCTCAAAGTTTGTGCCGAGTTCGGAGATAACACGCAAAATTTCGTCTTTATTATTACCTGGAGTTACGATGGTGATGGGATAACCTTTGCTGGCAAGATATCGACAACAGTTACTTGTGAACATCCCACCTACCCACGTCCCCAGGGTAAAACATATTACAGCTAGGGTAGGTTTTGTATCTGCAAAGAAGCTATCGTGAAATACTTGCTCGAAGCGGGTAGCAATTTCCAACTCATCGCTGAAAAATCGACACCAAAATGTGGGTTTACCAGTGGAACCGGAGGATGCAGCAATGAAGTCACTACTGTGAATTTCCCCATTCCGAGATAGTTCAGCTAACGAAAAGCGTTGCAGGTAATTTTCCTTTGTTAATGGTGGTAAAGTTTGAAAGTCTGTCAGGGTTTGGATACTGGCAGAATTAATACCATTTTCTGTGAGGAAATTCTTGTAGGCGGGAACAGTTGCCACAACATGATGAAATAGCTCTAATGTTGCTGTGGCTGGTTCTGTGTGCAGATGCTGCTGAAGTTTTGTGTCGAGGGGAGTGTGTAAAAAGTGGGAAAATGTTTGTATGGCATACTGCCGTCTTTCTTCGGGATTCATGGCACTTGTCACTGTCAAAATTTGTTGTTATTAGTTAATGGTTAATCCACAAGGGGAAGGTAATTGAATAATTAACTTAATCCAGTGTTACGTTTTTTTGTTTATGCATCATTCCTTGTCTTTCCCCTATCAACTCTGCTTCTTTTCCGTAATAGTTACATTTAATTTTGTAGCAATTTAGTAAAAAATCCTTTAATTCGTCCCTGAAACACCATGCAGGTTTATTGCAGTAAAAAACACGCAAATACAGATAGGAATCGCTTTTGTACTCAATGTGGTGAGGCTTTACCGTTACCACAGGGAAAAGTTATTGCTAGTCGTTATAAGATTTTACGTCAGTTGGGGCAGGGTGGTTTTGGACGTACTTATTTAGCTGAGGATTTAAAGCAGTCGAAGGAAAAGTGCGTGTTGAAGGAGTTTGCGCCACAAGTTGAGAATCCGCAAGATGTGCAAAAAGCGAAGGAGTTATTTGAGCGAGAAGCAAGTGTTTTGAAGGAGTTACAACATCCGCAAATTCCCAAGTTGCACGATTCCTTCCAAACTCGATTTGGGACTCAGGATTTTTTCTTTTTGGTGCAGGATTTTGTGGAGGGTGATACCTACTGGGATTTGTTGGATAAGCGTTTAAATCAGGGTGAGAAATTTAGTGAAGAAGAGGTGATTTCCCTACTACAAAAAATCTTGCCTGTGTTGGCTTATATTCATGGTAAAGGTGCGATTCACCGGGATATTTCCCCAGATAATCTGATTTTGCGAAGTTCCGATAACTTACCAGTGCTGATTGACTTTGGTGGTGTGAAACAGCTACCAGCTTCCCAGGGATTGTGGATGACGCAGTTGGGCGGGAATGTGACTTTGTTGGGGAAAAAGGGTTATGCACCTGAAGAACAGTTGCGTCAGGGTAAAGCTTTTCCTTGCAGTGATTTACATTCTTTAGCTGTGACGGCTTTGGTATTGCTGACGGGGAAAGAACCGCAGGAACTTTATGATAGTTATCAAGGCATTTGGAGATGGGGCACAGAAATTAAAGTTAGTCGCAGTTTAGAAGCGACTTTAAAGAAAATGGTCGCATATAAACCGAGCGATCGCTACCAAAATGCAGAAATAGCAATTAAAGAGGTGCAAAAACTCTCCCATCAAAGGTTATCAAGTGGTTCTAGTTCTTCTGGTTTTACTTCTGCTAGCTCTGCGATTGTCACCTCTGTGAATAAAACAGTTAATCCTTTAATTACGAAAATGAAGACGATGATTGCTGCACCAGCTGCACGTGTTGGTGCTAGTAAGTTACATCGAAAAACACAAATAGCTATCCAAGCATTGCCTTTACCTATTTGGATGCGTCCATTTGCCATTACCTTTGTGGGAACAACAGTTGTGGTTTTGGTTTGCGCTGGCACTTGGGGTTTAGTTAATGCTGTCGTTAAGGGTGTCTCTTCGATTTCAATCCCAAGTATCTCGCTTCCGAGTCTCCCTAACATTCCTGGTGGCAACCCTGAACCAAAAACTGGGGATAATAATCAAGGTTCTAACCGCAACAAAAATATTTTGGTTCGTCGTGATGAATTAAAAGTACCTGAAGGCTTTTTCAATCTCATGGTAAACGAAATATTTTACACAAAACATCCAGAATTACGGGGGCGACGTTTGACTGGGAATCCTGAAGATGAACCTCTACGGAAAGAGTGGGCAAGTATTGGACAAGATATATTGAATAAATTAGAACAAGAAAAAATCAGTAGTCAAGTTCTTCAAAAACTTGGAAGCTATAGTGGACAAGATTACGAGGATTGGCGTAAACAAGCTGAAGCAGGTGATTTGGGTGACTACAGCATCGAAAAATTAAATGCTGACACAAATCGTCAATTTGACAAATTATTCCCCAGAGTGCGGCGTGCAGAAACGAAACTGAATCAACAAACCTACGGACAAATTTGGTATGCGATCGCGGCAGAGAAAGTGGGTAAACTAGATTCTGGCAAGTAGAACGAGGAATGTGGGATGTGGAGACGCGGGGATATGGAGACGCGGGGACGCGGGGATGTGGAAAAAAAGAGATATATAAGAGATGTATATAGAAAAATAGAAAATTTTATTCGTGTCTCTCCCTCTCCGTGTCTCCCCCTAATTTCCACTAACTATTAACAACTAACTTTTAACTTTAAATTAATCTACTTTAACCTTTATATGTATTGTTCTCAAGGACACGAAAACCCAGCAGGTAGTAAATTTTGCCTTCATTGTGGCGAAAAAATTGAGAGTGAAAAAAATCAAGCCGGAATGTATCCAACTATACAGGCTGGGATAACTTTGGGCGATCGCTATTTAATTATCCGTCAATTGGGACAAGGTGGATTTGGTAAAACCTATCTAGCTGAAGATATCAACCGTTTTCGTGAGTTTTGCGTCATTAAAGAATTTTCTCCCCAAGTACAAACTGCTTACGTACTCCAAAAAGCTGAAGAATTATTTCAACGGGAAGCAACGGTTCTCTACAAACTCCAACATCCGCAAATTCCCCGGTTTCGCGAATTTTTCCGCAATAAATTAGGCGAAAAAGAATATTTATTTATTGTTCAAGATTACGTCGAAGGACAAACCTATCGTTCCTTGCTAGATATGCGCTTGATGCAAGGGACACGCTTTAGCGAAGCCGAAGTCAAGCAATTATTACAGCAAATTTTGCCAGTTTTAGATTACATTCACTCCATGGGTGTAATTCATCGCGACATTTCCCCCGATAACTTAATCTTACATAACCAGAAAGGATTACCCATCCTCATTGACTTTGGTGGTGTAAAACAGGTTGTCGCTGCTGTCGCTTCCCAATATTATGCTCCAGAAGCCGGAACACCTTCCTCTCCGGCAACGTTATTAGGTAAAATTGGCTACGCACCACCCGAACAAATGCAAACGGGTAGCGTTGAACCCCATAGTGATTTATATGCCTTGGCAGTCACACTGTTAGTTTTACTGACAGGGAAGCAACCACAAGAACTAATTAATACCTATAATCTCACCTGGCAATGGCGACAGGAAGTTAATTTAAGTGACAATTTTGGGCAAATACTCGATAAAATGCTATCACCCTTGCCAAGCGATCGCTATCAAAGTGCAAACCAAGTTTTACAAGCCTTAAACTCCCCCAGCAGCTATCCACCAACCCTATATCCCTCTACCCAAGTACCGCCAACAGAAGCTGCCACCTCAGCCACTGTGGCAGTCTCACCTGCTGTTCCCCAAGCGACTGCCAATACATCGGCAACGGCAGCACTCAATCATGTCTCCATTCCCCCTTTACCTAATTCCACCCCGGAGAAACCCTGGTGGACACCGGGAAAAATTGCGATCGCACTTATTGGGTTATCTTGTACTACAGTGATTGCAGTTTGGGGTGTAAGAAGCTTATTTAGTACCCCTGATACCAACGGCAATGGCACACAAATAACAGCAACCCCAAGTCCAACACCAACCATCAACCAACCTACCGAACCCGAAGCCAAGTTCTCACCGGAAGAACGGGCACGTAAAGAACGCTTGAATACACGCCGTCAAGAATTAGGTATAAATTCGACCTTCTATGTGAATTTAGTTAACCAAATATTTTGGGATGAAAATCCCAGTTTACGGGGGAAAGAATTGAGCGATCGCCCGGAGGATGCCGCCCTACGAACGAGGTGGGATACAGCAGCCGCAGAAGTGCTAGAAAAGCTCTCACCATTAACTTCTGAGTCGCGCCGCAAACTGGGAACCTATACAGCAGGAGAACGCGATCGCTGGAAAGTGGAAGTGAATAAGATTAATGTTGGCAGTTACTCGCTATACGACTTAGGGGATGCGGCATTTTTCCGTAGATTCCCAGAGAGAAGAGGTAAAAATTTTATTGACCAACCCATCGGTCAAGTTTGGCATGGATATGTCAATGATAGACTCAGAGCAATTCTCGCTGGTAGTGCTTTCCAAAGAATTAGCTTTGAGCCAGGTGCAACTAGTGCGACAACAAGCGGCACTCTCAAAGCTGGGGATGGTAGAGTTTTTATCGCTCAACTTTCGCAAGGACAAAAAATGGAGCTCAAGCTCGATGCCAGTTCCAAAGTTTTACTTTCAGTTTATTCTCCAAGCGGTAGCCAGCGCTTTCTCGAAGATTCTCTACAACGAAATCTCTCGTTGACGCTACCGGAAAATGGATTTTACGAGTTTGTTGTTACTTCTTCTACGGAAGCTAGCTATACCCTGAATCTAACTGTGACTAATTCGGTATCACCGACACCGACTCCCACGGATACAGCGACTCCAACACCAACTCCCACAGATACACCAACACCAACACCAACTCCCACAGATATACCAACTCCAACACCGACTTCCACAGATACACCAACACCATAATGTATTCGTGTAAAAACAAACTGAACAAGTAGTGTGGAGAGGAGTTTCCGGGGAGATGTTCTTCACGGAAAACTCCGGAGCCGAAAAGCCCACCTTTGGGAAATAGCAAGCGAGACGCTTGCACTACTTCTTTTTACATGATTCCTAAGCTGTGGCGCATTTAATTTGTATATTAGACGTGGGCAAGATGCCCGCACTACAGTAATTTGACGTTTTCGCCTTATACAATTTAGCCGCACATCAGCTTAATACCTGATATTGTCCAGAATCGACTTCAATAATTTTCCGAAATTGGCGTAATTTTGTACTATTTTATATAGTATGAGTATTCGCAAATTCAGTAACGCTCTTCGCCAATCGATTGCTGTTTTTCGTTATAGCGATCGCGCCGTAAAATTGGTATGGACTACTAGTAGTCGGCTGACGGCAATTTTTGGAATATTAACTCTAGTTGCGGGTGTATTGCCTGCTGCTGTTGCCTATATTGGCAAACTAATTGTTGATGCGGTAGTTTTCGCCACACAAACGGCTGCAAATCCCCATATTTCCCATGTATTAGGATTTGTCGGTTTAGAAGCATTAGCAGTTGCTATTTTAGCAGCTAGTCAACGCGGTCAAAATATTTGTCAGTCATTATTACGCTTGCTGTTAGCACAAAGGGTTAACGAACTCATCTTAAACAAAGCCCTAACCTTAGAACTGACTCAATTTGAAGACTCGGAATTTTACGACAAGATGAGTAATGCTCGTCGCGAAGCCTCATCTCGCCCTTTATCGTTAGTGACTCGCACCTTTGGTTTAGTACAGAATGCTCTGTCATTAATTGCCTACGGTGCATTATTAATTAAATTCTCAGCCTGGGCTGTATTCATTCTCGTTCTCGCATCTATACCCCCCTTCATCTCGGAAACCAAATTTGCCGCTCAAGCCTTTCGTTTATTTAGTTGGCGTGCGCCAGAAACAAGACAGCAACATTATTTAGAAATATTAGTAGCTCGCGAAGACTTTGCCAAAGAAGTTAAACTCTACCAGTTAGGGGAAATGCTGGTGCGACGCTACCGCAATATTTTTTATCAAATATACAATGAAGACCGTGATTTAACCTTAAAAAGGGGATTTTGGGGATATTTCTTGGGAATGTTGAGTACCGCAACCTTCTACATTACCTATGGTTGGATTGTCTGGGAAACAGTTGCCGGAAGAATTTCTTTGGGAGATATGACGATGTATATTACCGTCTTCCGTCAAGGGCAAGCGACATTTTCCAATACCCTCACGTCAATTGGGGGAATGTATGAAGATAATCTCTATCTTTCCAATCTTTATGACTTTCTCGAAGCAGAGGTTCCTGTTTCTCTGGGGAATGCAACTACAGGATTAAAACCGGATGATGGAATTAGGTTTGAGAATGTCAGTTTCACCTATCCGGGGAATACACAACCAGCATTGAGAAATATTTCACTACACCTCAAGCCAGGGGAAAAACTAGCAATTGTCGGCGAAAATGGTTCTGGTAAAACTACCCTCATTAAACTGCTCACCAGACTTTATAATCCAGATTCCGGGAGAATATTACTCGATGGCTTAGATTTGCAAGAGTGGGATATCGATGTACTCAGACAGCGCATCGGCGTAATTTTCCAAAACTTTGTGCGTTACCAGTTTACTGTCGGCGAAAATATTGGTGTTGGTGATGTCAAACGCCTTGATGATGAGGAATTGTGGCAATTGGCTGCTGAAAAAGGCATGGCATTATCATTTATTGAAAAAATGCCCGCACAATTTGACACACAACTGGGGAAATGGTTCCAAAGTGGACAAGAATTATCGGGGGGACAATGGCAAAAAATCGCCCTGGCTCGCGCCTTTATGCGGAAAGACGCAGATATCCTGGTTTTAGATGAACCCACTTCAGCTATTGACGCACAGGCAGAATATGAGATATTTGAAAGGTTGCGATCGCTTACTCAGCATCAAATGGTATTCTTAATATCTCATCGTTTTTCCACCGTGCGAATGGCAAACAAGATTGTAGTTATCGAAGGTGGAGAAATTATCGAAGTCGGAACCCACGAAGAATTATTACAAGCAAAAGGAAGATACGCAGAGTTATTTTTATTACAAGCTGCTGGGTATCAGTAATAATCATATCCGCCTAAACAATTAAGGTAAAGCTGATACGGGTAAGCGGGACAAAAAAGAAAAGGTTTCTTTTATTAATCTCCCCCTCTCCCCCTCTCCCCCTCTCCGCGTCTTCCTCCCCTCTCCCCCAATTGCTATATTTAACTATATTTAGGTTTAGATTAAATCTGGCAGGAAATGCTCTAATCAATGCAAAATCGCTTTTACCTACCGCCTAATTTCTTCATACGTCGCGCTCGTGCAAAAGATAAGTGGAAAATCAAAAAACTTTTGCTCACTTGGAACGATGGTGTTAATATCCTGCCAATTAATCTATATTGGTTGGGATTAATAATTCTTTGTCTTTTCTTCTTATTTATTCATGTAATTGTTTTTGTGGCATTAGTTGGAATATATCTCCTCTACGAAGTTCAAGTTAGAGATTATTCCGGTTTTTGGGTAATAGATTACAACGGTGCTGCGGTGGGATGTGCTGAACTACGTGTTTGTAACAAGTATTCCGTCGTCTTTAATCTTTGTATAAAGAAAATATATCGACATCAAAAATTAGGTTCCTGCATGGTAGAGCATCTTATCAATGAAGCCAAAAAGCCGATATACTTATCATGCGATCGCGAATTAATTCCTTTTTACACTCGCTTCGGTTTTGCTACTATTCATGCAGAAAATTTACCTAGGGAATTACCAATAGTGCTAGGATTAACACAAAGTTTATCAATTGTTCCCATGGTATTGCTTTGAAGAATTAACCCAGAAAATCAAAACAGAAAATCTCTGTGACTTTGCCATTCTTCATGGTAAAAATTAAACCAGCAGGGCTAGGTTTGTCAACACCATAATTTAAAGTAGTTTTATTTCCATCTTGGGATGCGGCGATTTTCCCGTAGGTTTTTAACACTTGTGATTGTCTATCGCCAACTTTAATTCCATCAATGGTGGCATATTTAGAACTAGTCACCTTGATTTGATAAACAGAAAAACTACCTGGTTTGGCATCTTCACCTAAGTCAACTGTGATACCTCGATACTTCAGAGTTCGCACCTTGCCAATAACGCCCAAAAAACCATTTTCTACTTTTACAGGTTTACCCAATATTTTCCTTACCTGTGCCTCCGACATCGAAAGTTTTATCCCACCTACCCCGATGCGTTTATAAGTGATTCCTGGGGATTGCTTGACACTCTGAGAGATTTGATATTCCCTTCTAGAGGCAATATTGCTATTCGCACTCACGGGACTGTGAATAGAGCTAGCAAAAGGGATAATAATTGCGATCGCTAAAGAAATTGCTTTGAAATTCATGGTATGTTCAGTTATTACTGTAATTTACGTGATTAATAAATTCATAGGGTTATTTTTCCAGGAATATGCAATTTTCCATTGAGCGATCGCTTTTTTACCAAATTAATATGTAAGTTCGACTAATATCCCCTATCTCCTCCGGGTATTTAGACGAACCTAACATGAGAAACTAATATCACTCACCTACCAATGCTTGAACCCTAGCTGGTGTCAAATCTTGCACATTACAAAATGCCACCTCAGCACCCGCATCTATAAGTAATTCCGCGTAAGCATCACGTCGTGAAGGCAACTTCTGGACATGGGGAGGTAATACCCCAACACCCAGCCATTTACGTTTTGAATCCTGACTGCGAGCTTTCTCCACCGTATACATATCAGCAACGGTATCCCCTACGTACAACACAGTTGCAGAGTTGCTAATTTTACTATTATTTTCTTCGAGATGACGCACAGCAGCAAATAGCCCCGTTGGATCAGGTTTACCCGGCGCATCTTCCATCGCAATCAGAACCGATGGTTTAATATTCAGCCTTTTTTCTAAAACATAGGTGGCAGAAGCACGAGTTGCACCACTAAAAAATCCCCACGCGATTCCAGCATTGGTGAGATTTTCTAAGTATTTACTTTGTAATAATAACGGCTCATCGCAGATATAACCATTCCAATTATCAGGGTCTGTACCTCGATACCGAGATTGGAAAAAAGCTACGATTGTTTCATAATTAATTTGATTCTGATGTCGAGATTTACCTGTTTGCTCAAAATATCGATGGATTAATTCTTGCGATGCTTCCCAATCGTTATTCCAAATACCTTCAGATTTCAGATTATCAATATCTGTTGAAGTTGGACGATAAGCGTTATTGGTGAAATATTCTACAGTATCAGCTAATGCACGGCGATAAGAGCCACTCACATCGCGAATAACACCATCTATATCAAAAATAATAATTGTCTGTGTTGATGATTGTGTGGTCATGGAATAATTTATAGGCTGGGCTAAATTCATAAGTTGAAGTTGGGCAAGCATTCTGAAGACGGGGAGAGGGGGAGACACGGAGAGTGGGAGAGGGGGAGAGGGGGAGAGGGGGAGAGGGAGAGACTAATAAAAGAAACCTCTTTCTTTTTTGTCTCCGCGTCTCCGCGTCCCCAAGTCTCCGAGTCCCCAAGTCTCCGAGTCCCCAAGTCTCCGAGTCCCCAAGTCCCCAAGTCTCCGCGTCCCCAAGTCTCCACGCCCCCTGAATTACTTTACCTTTTACTTTTTACAGTGGGTTGTGGCTGAATCCCCACAATGGTTTGGTAAGGTGGTAAAGAATTGGGTTAGAATAAGCGATCGCAGCAGCTAATCCCGCAAACCCAAGGATAGCTCAAGTAGTAAGTTAAACCCGGATATGTCCCGGAGGTGTGATTGTCCAAGTTTATTTTGAAAATTCTCTGGTTAGACGAGAACGTCGCCCTAGCGGTGGATCAAGTTGTCGGTAAAGGTACTAGCCCTTTAACAAAATACTTCTTTTGGCCCCGAAATGATGCCTGGGAAGAACTCAAAAAAGAGTTAGAGTCCAAACATTGGATTACAGATGTAGATCGAGTTGAACTACTCAATAAAGCTACAGAAGTAATTAACTATTGGCAAGAAGAGGGCAAAAATCGCCCCATGCTTGAAGCCCAGTCTAAGTTTCCTGAAGTCACCTTCACGGGTAGCGCTTGATGTTTTTTCTCGCCGACTTTGGCTGATAAAGCTGAAAAGTTTTAGGTTTTGGATTTTAAAAACCATGCCACTTCGCCCACGGGAGTGGCTCCAAAATCCTAAATTTACCGCCTTGTACTGCATCTTTGACTAATCTAAAACATCACAAAATCAAAAATATGAATTATAAAGTGGATTAACACTACCAGTAATTACTTATTTTTGAAATGCATTCTGCCATATTTGATACAGCGACGCGAAAACTTAGCATTGCGGCGATTACCGGATACCAAAAATATATATCACCACATAAAGGATTTGCCTGTGCCCATAGAATCCTCCATCAAAGGGAATCATGTTCGCAGTATATTAAAAGAATAGCCGCAGAAGAAGGTTTAAAAGCAGCTTTAAAAAAATCGCGATCGCGTTTTCAAGAATGCAAGCAAGCTCACCAAATTTTAAAAGAACGTAAATTCAATAACTATACTAATCTTTCTTCTAATTTATTTGCAGCAAATCTTAAAGATATTGAAGAGGAAAACGAAGAAAGTTATCAACCCCGTAAAGGCAAAAAACGAGCTTGGATTAATCATCAATGCTCTCAATGTAGCGGTTCTATAGATGTTCTGGAACTACCCTGTGAATGCGTTGACATGGGTTGTTTAGATACATCATGTGATTCACTAGATTGTAGTGGTGCTGATTGTAGTGGCGCTGACTGTAATTTTCTAGACTGTGGTGGTTGTGGAAGTTAGTTGTAGAGACGGGATAAATTTTCGTCTGCTTGCTGTGGCGACTGCTGCACTTGTTGGGGAATGGGATTAACTTGTGCATCTTGAGGCTTTTTCTGTCCAAATAGTCTTTGTAACCAGCCCATAAATTTTTCCTCCTGTGAGGATTAAGAATAGCTGCATCGTAGAAAATTAAATATGTAAAGCACATCTATCGAGAACAAGAAAAATGTTGCCCGAAAAACCTACTCTTAGAATGATTTCAAGTTAATGCAGCATTCCTAATTGTTGAAAACCAAGCACTTTGAGAGATAAGCAACGATTTTTCACAAATCAAAAAAACAAATAAAATTACTATAATAATTTACAATTAATTACCAATTAATCATCAAGTGAGATTACATCATGAAAACGCGAATAATCAATACAGCGTCTACCATCGCTTGTCTTCGATAAAATATCTACAAAACGCATATTCCAAGCTATTTCTTCGGCAAGGAATGAATGACGGGCATGAATTGTTTGCGATACTGTTTCATCAATTCCTGTGAGAGTCACAATAATTTCCATCTCATGATCAATCATTTCTTGAGGAGTGACTTCATATAACGGACTATCTTCGTTAATTTCGTGCATGATTAACCAAGAAAGTGCAAATAGAGGTGATTGACTGCGAACTAAGGGAACATCATAAAATCGTCGCATAAAATCACCTTCCTTAGTCAATTCACTCTTTACCAGACTGACGCGAACTTGCGCTTCTAAAATCCAATTTTGGCGCTTGTTAGCAACTCGAAACATCAAAGTTGGTAATCCATTGTGTGGTGCAATCAAAGCTATGCGACTAAATATCACCCTGGCTTTGGGTAAGGAAAAACGAGCAAACATCAGCCCGCTTGCCATCGCCAAACCTAGTAACCCAAATAAAGCCTCAATTGTCACTAAAATATTGACATACGGAGTTTTCGGATACATGGCTCCATAGCCAATTGATGCCATTGTTTGCACGCTAAAGAAAAATGCATCCCCAAAGTTACCTGGACGAGCATTTTCAATCCCATCTCCACCCGCAAGATATGCAAACGCAAATAAAACATTCGCAATTATGTATCCCAAACTGATAAAGGCAATAAATTTAACCCAACTCAGTTTTATGAGTACATGATATAAATCGTAGTGCCAGCGCGAGTATGATAATCCCTTACGGACAACGTTAAAGCTCCCATCCCGATTAATCATCCGATTTTGTGGGGAAACTTGGCGATGGTTTTTAGTCATATTTGGCAGTGTATTCACTGTAGCGATACTCCTTCAGAGAATCGTACTCAGAAACTTAAAGGTAAGTATAGTCTCTTACTAAATCTAATATATTGAGTATTAGATATTGATACCAATTCTCCAAAAGAAAGTAAAAGTAACAGATGGTAACGCGGGGATGGAGAGACACGGAGATTTATTTTATGTGTTGCCAGATTTTGGAGAAACGATATGGGTATTGGGTTGTAGACAAATCTAATAAAAAAAGAAACGATGCTTTCCAGCACCGCTCCGAAATTCATATTCAATGCATAAATAGACCAAAAAATCAAGCTTCAACGCTAGAATTTTCGTTCCCATCGCTAGTTTCGCTCTTCTCTTCTGTTTCTTCTGCAACAGCCTCAGACTCAACTTCTGGCTCAGTTTTAGCGACAACTGGGGGTTTGGGCTTTGGTGGACGTGCAAAGGCTGGGTTAACAGGAGGTTTAGATTCTTCCGAGTCAAATGACTTTTTGCCTCTACCCTCACGTTTATTGCCCCTGGAAGCACGATCGCTGCGATCGCGATTTGATTTTACAGGCTTGGCATCCGAATTATCAGCACCACCGTCAGGATTTGGCTGGCGGTCTGATTTCTTGATTGGCTTTTCTACCATCGTGAATTTATATTAAATCATTTCGTATGATACACCGCTTTCGTTTAAGGGGAAAGAGGAAGCGGTTTCTCGATGATTCTAGATGCATTTGCCCAAGGGAGAAAATCCCAGACTTCCCTATTCCTGTCTTCTCAAATACCCAATAGCCAAAACTAGATGTCCTTGACTAACTTATCCCAACCCAAATCTTTGAGGTTATTATTCCGCCGTAATGGACGTGTCACCAATTCCAAGATATCTCGTGCATTACTAAAGCCGTGAATTTGGGCAAAGGTAAATTCCACAGACCATTTGGTATTAATTCCCCTGGCTTCCAGTGGGTTTGCATGTGCCATTCCCGTAATTACCAAGTCTGGCTTGAGTTCGTAAATGCGCTGCACTTGGTTATAATTATCCGGTTTTTCCACTATTCTCGGCAGTGGTACACCCATTTCGATACATGTTTTTTCTAGCATTGCTAATTCCGCAGCTTGGTAGCGCTTATCCATGTAGGGAATACCGATTTCGGGTACTGTCATACCGCAACGCACAAGGAATCTGGCTAGGGATATTTCCAGCAGGTTGTCACCCATGAAGAATACTGATTTTCCCCGAATTAACTTGACGTATTCTTCCAAATTTTCCCAAATTTTGGCTTCCCGTTCATCCAAACCTATGGGTGTAATTCCAAAAACTGAGCAAATTTTTTCAATCCAAGCACGGCTGCCATCAGGTCCAATTGGGAAAGGTGCGCCGATTAATTTACACTTGCGACGACGCATTAGGGTACTCGCTGTGCGGCTGAGGAAGGGATTGACACCACACACATAATACCCTTCTTCAATCGTTGGTAATTCTGTGAAGCGTTTGGCGGGCAACCAACCGGAAACTTTGATACCTTGTCTTTTCAGTTCTAAGGTTAATTGCGTGACTACGGGGTCTGGCAATGAACCAAATAATACCAGAGGCGGATGGTCTTTATATTCCGATTCTTCCTGTGCTACTTCTTCTTTTTTCTTACCGAAGTTGAGTAGCTTTTGAATGGCATTCGCATCATTTTTGGCGGTTTCTGTCACTGGTGCTTTATCGGGGCAGCGATTTGCCATTGCCGCCAATACGGTATCTTCACCTTGAGTAAAAGCGTAATCTAAACCGTTAGCACGGGCAACTACAATGGGTATACCGATTTCCGATTCTAATTTCGGTGCTAACCCTTCCAAATCCATCTTGATGATTTCTGTTGTGCAAGTCCCAATCCAAACTATGACACTAGGATTGCGATCGCGTTTAATTTGCGTACATAATCGCTTTAATTCCTCATAATCATTTAGCTGTGCGGAAATATCACCTTCTTCCAACTCCGCCATTGCATACCTGGGTTCGGCAAAAATCATCACTCCCATGGCATTTTGCAGAAAGTAACCGCAGGTTTTTGTCCCAATTACTAAAAAGAAACTGTCCTCGATTTTTTGATACAACCAGGCTACACAACTAATTGGACAAAAAGTGTGATAGTTACCAGTCTCACACTCGAAAGTTAAAGTTTGTGATTCTGCAACAGTCATTTTTAGATTTTCTCCCCTTTTTTTATAAGTTAGGAGTCAAAAGTCATTTGTCATTAGTTATTGATTGTTAATTACTTGAATGAGAGCAAAACAACAATACAGCACTAACAACTCTAAAATACTCAACACTAATAGCAAAGGACTAATGACTAAAGACTAAGAACTAATGACTCCCAACTATTGATTTATCTATCCATTGGGGAAGAGACGAGCAATCTCCGAATCTTCTTCAAATCCATTAGTTCCAAACTCTTCCCCTAAGAGCATTTCGCTATCTACGTCGCCTGTTTTCGCTTGTGATTCTTCACCCCAAACATCCATCAATACTTCGTTAAAAGCATTTTCTTCATCGGGTGTGTTGATATCTTCCAGGGCGTTATATTCCATTTTGGCTGCGGCAGCCTCATTCTCAAAGGAAATATCGCCGCCAAAGTCATCTTCTGTTTTCGCAACCGGGACATGAGCAAATCCAGAAACCTCTGGTTCCGAGATACTTGCCATGCCTTCCAATCCAGCCGCAGCCGTAAAGTTACTGATGACAGCATCTTCTGTGATTCCAGTATTATCACTGATTTCTATCTCTGAATCTTCTCCAGCTTGTGGCATGGCGGAGTTACCAAGAGCCATATCTGGATCAAAATGTAAGCCTAATACTTCGATGAGGGTATCCGCATCTGGGTTCAATTTCGAGAAAGGTAGCATCAACTGCGACAATTTCGGCTCTAGGGCATTTGCCACCCCTAAAATCAGGTAAGAAGGTGGGCGCTTGCCTCCATCCGGTGTGTAAACAGATTCTACCTGCATGTGTAGGAGAATCCAATCGCGGTTAACCTGGAAAAATTGCAACCACTTTTGCTTCAGAGATTCTGTAAAACTGTAAAAGAATGCCATATATACCCCCATCCTTCAGAGAGAATTAATGATTTATACAATCATCAAGTCTAATTCCTCTTCCGGATTAGGAACTGCGGGTTTACCCGGATTTAAGTAAAAATCGGATAACAAAGCGAACAATTCCCGATCTGGGGAATCGTTGGGAACTACACCTTCAGGACGCGCTAAGATTTGGTCGGCGATGCTGAGATAGTAGTCACAGACAAAGTTCAATGATGGATCATGCTCTGCCATCTCAAAAAGTGTTTTTCCTTTGACACGGGAAACACGAATGTCTTCGATTAATGGCAGCACTTCTAACACAGGCATGGGAACTGATTCGATGTATTTATCGATCAGATCACGTTTCGAGGTGCGATTTCCAATTAACCCAGCCAAGCGTAAGGGGTGGGTGCGAGCTTTTTCGCGTACCGATGCGGCAATCCGATTGGCGGCAAATAGGGCATCGAATCCGTTATCGGTGACAATCATGCAGTAGTCGGCATAGTTGAGAGGTGCTGCAAAACCGCCACAAACAACGTCACCGAGTACATCAAACAGGATTACATCGTACTCATCAAAGGCATTAAGTTCCTTCAGTAATTTCACTGTTTCGCCGACTACGTAACCGCCACATCCTGCACCCGCAGGTGGACCACCTGCTTCTACGCAATCAACACCGCCGTAGCCTTTGTAAATTACATCTTCTGACCAAACATCTTCGTAATGATAGTTTTTTTCTTGTAGTGTATCAATAATTGTGGGAATTAAAAATCCAGTCAGGGTGAAGGTACTGTCATGTTTGGGATCACATCCAATTTGCAATACTCGTTTACCCCGTTTGGCTAGGGCAACAGAGATATTACAGCTAGTTGTGGATTTGCCGATTCCACCTTTTCCATAAACTGCTAGTTTCACTTGCGATCGCCTCTTAATCTAGGGAGTTGGAAGTTAAAAATTGCGCTTCTACGAGTATTGCGAATTAGCAATCTCTGTAAAGCCATTATTGTGCAGATGCTTTGTTAAATAAAGGGGGTGTTTATTTATAAAGAGGCGAAATCAAGATTAATTAAGTCTATCTAATCTGCCTGAATCTACAAATACCGCATTAATTCTCTTTTAAAACTGAAAAAACATTATTTTTAATCTTTGTATAATTAAATTTATAAAATTAGTAACAATAAACAAAAAAATTAGAACTTATTTTTGTTGTCGGGAAGTCAGGTTTTGAGGTGGAATCGCCGGAATGAAGATGGGGTTGTCGGACTTGGGAATTACTCCTCTAGGTATGTATTCCCCACATTACAGGGGAAATACTTTCACATGGGAATACAGCAAAGGGACTGAAAACGTAATCAAGTAGGTATTTATTACAAGCTGATTTATGGGAGTTTATCAAATATTATTACAATTGCAGATTGTCTGGAAATAATGTCTTTGTTTGCTGGAAATTGGGAAATCGAGACAAAAGTCAGAAATTGTGCTGGAAGCATAAATCTCCCAGCCATTTCTCCTCAGAACATAACTAATAACTAAATAATGACTAAGCTTGAGGTTTAATATAAGCGATCGCCTGCTTCCACACAGTCGTTTTCTGACCATTTTGATCGGCAATTGCCACACACTGGGGGTCTTGCCATAAAATTTTGCCTGTGAGAATATCACCAGTCAGCAGCTTTAACTCCACAGTTGCAGTGTCTTTAATCAAATTCTGGACTTGGCGGATGCTAGGCAAAGAAGTATCGAAATCTGTAAGCATTTTGAGTAGATATGATTGGTTAATGGTTAATAGATAATGGTTAATAGGTAATCAGCAAGAGTTATAAGTCAATGGATACTTGACAACTAAACACTGACCATTAACCATTAAGCACTAACCATCTTTGATAATTCATCTTTAAGGCAAATGGCAATCGAATTTACTAAGTATCACGGTCTGGGTAACGATTTTATTTTGATTGATAATCGCTCAAGCTCAACACCTGCAATTACTCCAGAGAAAGCGATCGCCATCTGCGATCGGCATTTTGGTATCGGTGCTAATGGTGTAATTTTTGCACTTTCTGGTGAAGATGGTACTGATTACACAATGCGAATTTTTAATTCCGATGGTTCGGAGCCAGAAATGTGTGGGAATGGGATTCGCTGTCTGGCGGCATTTTTAGCTGATTTAGAGGGTATATCTCGTCAAAGCGATCAATACCGCATTCACACCCTTGCAGGGGTGATGATACCTCAACTTACCCCCGATGGACAAATCAAAGTCGATATGGGTGAACCTCGGTTACTAGCTGGCGAAATCCCCACTACTCTTTGTACCCCTGAACAAAAGGTTGTCGAACATCCAATTGAAGTCGCTGGTAAAACTTGGGATGTCACCTGCGTTAGTATGGGCAATCCCCACTGCATTACCTTTGTTGATGATGTCGCAGCCATTAAACTCGAAGAAATTGGACCCCAATTTGAACATCATCCGGGATTTCCCCAAAGAACAAACACCGAATTCATTCAAGTAGTCAGTCGCGATTATGTGAAAATGCGTGTTTGGGAACGAGGTGCGGGGATTACATTAGCCTGCGGTACAGGTGCATGTGCTTCTTTAGTGGCTGCTGTATTAACTGGAAGATGCGATCGCATTGCGACTGTAGAACTTCCAGGTGGTTCTCTAGAAATCGAATGGTCTGATATTGATCAACGAGTTTACATGACAGGACCCGCAGAACGAGTATTTACTGGCAAATTTTAGGTCAATTTTCGTTACTGTTTAGGTAGGGACATGGGAAATAGGGAGAAGGAATATATCCTGTCCCCATATCCCTCTATCTCCGCATCCCTATTTTTTCTGTTCTTGGATGTCCTCTGTGCGTAACTCAGTTGCACAAACGCTACCAGTGGCACTATCAAGTTTAAATTTATCGCATTCCCGTTTCTGTGGGCGTTGTAACGACCATCCGTAGGGTTTATCTGCGGTGACAACGCTGGTAGGCATTGTGGTTAAGCGAAAATATGCGCCGCGAAAATTGGTCATCATCGTATTTGCACCTTTGAGATTTGTTGCCTCTAAATTGGTACTCATAAAACTAGCAAAAGCTAAATTGGCGTTTTCTAACGATGCTGATTTCATCAGTGCCCCTGTTAAAGAAGCAGCAGTAAGATTGGCATTATTTAATAAAGCGCCCTCCAGGTTGGCACCAGTTAAATCAGCACCCCTCAAGTCAGACTGGGAAAAGTTTGCTCCTTTGAGGTTAGCGTCACGCAAGATGACTCTGGGTAAATTAGCCCCACTCAAATCAGCCCCACTCAAATCGCACCGAGGACAGCTACCTGTGGTTTTGAACTGTTCTAAATCTTGTTGGTTAAGTGCTTTGGCTTGTTGAGCTAGTCCCAAGCAAGCTAATACGGATACAGCTAGAGTAGCAAAAATTGCGTGTTTCATATTTTTACAGCTATTACCTAAGTGCGTACAGATATACTTACATATACGACTTTTTTTGGAAATAATAGGAATAAAATAGAGATAAAGAAGCTGTGAAGTAATTATAAAATATAGCTATTGGGGAATAAAAACATTATTCCCGGTTAAATGCTTAATAATTTAGACGGGCATAGTTACCCAGAGGCTATGTATAAAGTAAACCTCAAAACTAAAGAAATTTTGTTTTTGGATTAAGTTGCGAGCATCATTTGAACTTTTTGATGAGAAACCGGGTTTCTCCGCACACGAATATAATCTGTGGATAATACAGTCTTTTGCAAATAAAGAATTTATGAACTGCCTGTGAAAATACGATAAAATCATGTGTTCAAAGCACCGATTTCATTACTGAGCGACTAGAATGGGAGCAACTACGAACTATACAGAAACTCTATAGCCAAGCTTTATGTAATCCCCCAGTCAACTATGGCTGGGGGATGTTATTTTGGGAATTATTTTGGGGATATCTCTTCCAGGAAAAGCAAGACAGAGGGAAGATGTCAATCAATTCCATCCCAACAGACGCAGCCAGGGAACAATTAAATAATGGCTAACCGCTAAGTAAAAGCTGAGGAAAATACCGATGCTGCTAAAAAAGATAATTTTAAGTGGTAATTCCGAGCCAATAGATACAAGTTGAGCGTTGAAGATATCCGGGGAAAATAGATTAAAACCAATTAATAGAGCAAAGGTAATGGCGGTTCCAAAAGCCGTAATCACTGAGTGGACAAGATGATGGCTGCGAAGTCCAATACCCAGTGTGAGAAAGGAGACAGCAATGAGTATTAATCCCATTAGTGCTTCGCCAATGCTTTTAGGTGCTATTGTTTGCAAAACTATCCAACCTAAGCCGTAGCCAATAATACTTGCCAAAGAAGCGATTATGTAACGCCGTTTTTGACCAAAAACCCCAGTGATTGTTAATCCCCAGGCGGTTCCTAAGCCAGCGATCGCAAACACAATTATCCCCGCACCAGAACTATTTTCGGTATTGGGTAATACTCCGGGTAGTTGATTGGAGACGAATAATGATAGTTGATTTCCCCAATTGGTTTGATTTGCCAGTAAAAATCCAACAATTGTGCCGATGCTAGCGCCGATACCAGTTAGCAGCATTGCCCAAATGGTACTCAAACAGGCAAAGATAATGCTAATGAATGTTTTGGCGGTAAAGATGATAGTTTTTGAGGTTGCTTGGGCTAATGCAGTTGTAACTTGTTGGCAAAATTGCTTAGATTGGAGGAAAAAGTTGAGTGCTGGGGAAGGTTGAGCTTGACTAACTTGTTGAGTAATTTTACTAATAGTCTGTTGGACATTTTGCTGAACTTGCGAAAATACCGATATTGCCGGGGATGCTTGGGAAATTTGCGCCAGTCGTTTTTGAATATTTATTGCAGAAGTAGGACGCGATCGCGAATCCGACTTTACCATCTCATCGAGCAAATCGGCTAATTTGGGTTTGATATTTACCAAATGTCTCCAGCGCAATTCCCCTGTGGCTGAGTCTTCTAAATCCGCCGGATTTTTCCCTGTCAGTAACTCAATCATAGTCCGACCAAGGGCATAAAAATCAGCTTGAGGTCCGACATTACTGCCCAAAAGCTGTTCGGGAGGACTGTAACCCGATGAAAATAACCGCGTGGAACGATTCGGAAAGCGTAGCATTGCTGTACTCACTTGCTTAACTCCCCCAAAATCAATTAAAACTAATTGATCCCCCCTTGCCCCACCCCGTGAAAATGCCGCCGATCGCAGCATAATATTAGAAGGCTTAATATCGCGGTGAATAATTTTACGCTGGTGCAGATGATTGAGAATATCAATTGCTTGCATGAGCCAATTTAACACCAATGCTGGCGGACATCCTTGGGGGTAATGCTTTTGAATTTCCTCCAAAGTCAAGCCGTTGATTTTCTCCATGACTAAACAAGTCAATTTTCTCGGCTTGGGATAGGATAATTCCAGCTGAAAAGAACCGCAAAGATCGACCTCCGGGACACCAGGATGTTCTAAGTGACATAAAATATCAGCTTCTTGGATAAATAACTCCAAGGCTTTTGGTGAATCTTCGATCAGTACCTTGAGAACTTTGTCTGTTTCTGTTATGACATCCCAAACCGTATAGATTTGGGCAAATCCACCAGAACCCAAGGGTTGTAGGGGAACATAACGCTCTAGTAGCTGTAGGGAAGCACCACAGCTATTGCAAAATTTATTACCCCAAGGTTGCGGATAGGGACGCGAACATTCAGGGTTTATACAATGAATCGCACTCTTATTAACCTGGGACACAACCGCTCTCTGACACTGGCTTTAGTTGATTGTACTAAAGACAGGGTAACGCGAACTGTCATTGATTAACCATTATTAAGCGGATATTAGGTGGGAATGGGATTGCAATAAGAAATAAATGCCTCGCTGTCGTCAAAAAATGGTTGCCGCTCAAGAGCAACATCTAAAATGACGTTTGTGTCTAGCAAAACTTTCACAAGTTATGTTTCTCCTTCAAATAAATAGCTCACTATTTTATTTTCCTTCTACAGCTTCATCAAATATCTTTATTTGTTCCGGAGTCAAGTCATTTAAAGTACCTGAAACCGCTTCTAAAGTCAATAATTTTTTAATTCTCCGCGTCAATTCATGTTCGGAAATGGCTCGAAATTCTTCAGGTGGAAGTTCGCCAAAAAGTTTTATCAAGTCTTCTATCCTTTCTTGCTTTTTCAAGCGTACCGTGTAAAAGCTACTAGCTTTAAATAATTTATCTACAATTGGTGAGATGCGGTTTGTGACTTCTTGAGTATAATTAGAGACTTCTTGCATAAATTTATCCCCAATTTTGTAATAGGGAGTATTTATCTATTTTAGATCGGCATTTAATGAAGCGATCGCGGCAACCCCTCCTTTCAGAAGTATCGCCAAACATCGCACTATTTACCTTGGCGCTCGCAGCTGGGAATAAAGGATTTTTAGCAAAATTGCTTATTTCTAGGTTCACAAAGTCGCAAATCTGAGATGCTAATTCAGGATAACACAACCCCAAGACGTATATTTTGTTGCAGACATTTTTATAAGTAATAACACTGAGTATTCTTGAACTACGCATTTTTGCGGTTTATTAGTACCTACAATCAAGGCAATACTTATAGAGAATGAGTAATTAAGTAAGTAATTAAGTAAATAAGCTTTGTCAGATCAAAACAAAATGACTAAATGAGGAGGGCAAAGAATGAGTACAAAAAATTTAGAGTTTTTCAATGCCAAAGAAATAACAGTGACTTTACCTAAGCACTATGTCCAGAGGCTATATAATCTTCTCCGAGATAATTCTCAAGGCAGGGGGGCTAACAAAGAAAAAGACAGCGTCAACCTACAAGAACGTGTAGAAAGAATGCTGCAAAACCCCGAAGACAGGGATATATTGGCGTATCTAGATTGGATATTAAAGGACAATGATTAAACAGTTAGTGGTTATATAGTTTAGTGGTTAATGTCTAGTAGTAATTAGCAAATAGTAGTTAGTGTTGGTTGGATTAAGTTGAAGAAGTTCTGTTTTCAAGATATTTTTCAATATCAGCGACAGCATCTTCCCAAGCTGCTAAATCAAATTTCTGATCAGATTCGCTTTCAGAACTTTCTTCTGGTTGAATTTCCACCAATGCTGCTTCTTCCTCATCCGGAGGACTTTCTTGAAGGATATCCCCTAACTGATTTAGGGCTTCAATAAATTCTTGGTTGGCGACAGTTCGCAGTTCTTTTTGATTTGGCTCCATTGTTTTAAATAGCACTCACTCTCGATTGACTAATTTATCAACGTAATAATCAAATTGAAACATGATTATATTATCTTTGCCATTTCTGCACCAAAGTTGATCAATCCGTATTTAATTTATATATTAAATGGCTTGACGGCAAAATCAGCTAGGGTAACGGTGAAACTTTGTTGCTGTTGGGTGGAAATAAAATTGATAGCCGTTTCCGATGCGATCGCAACTGCAAGTATAACTAAATTTCGGGCTAAGGGATAATCGCAAACATCATCATTTGCAGCTGAGGGAACTCGATAAACTGGGTTCCAAATCATTTCAGCATAATCTGCGGCTAAACCAACATGCAAGCAAGGAATTTGCAAATTACTACAATTATCAGTGACGGCTTGACGGGCAATACTATTATCGAATGCATCAATAACGAGTTTGCTGCCTGATAATAATTGTGTGGTATTGGCTGCGGTTAATTCTTTGGTTATGCCTTCTACAGTGATTCCCAAAGCGCGATAAATTATATTTACGAGAATTTTGGTTTTGTATGCGCCGACATCGGAACGGTAATAAGGCTGTGTAGACAAGTTACGTTCTTCAATTCTGTCTCTGTCGATGATACGCAGTTTAGCACAACCAGAACGAGCTAGATTTTCGGCAATATTTGCACCCAATGCCCCAGCACCACAAATGGTTACGGGGAAATCCCGCAATTTCTTCATGAGTTCCGGAGTGCGGTGGAGTTGTTCGTGGAAATAAATAGACATAAATGGTTTGAGAATTACCAATAGTAAGGATTTTGAACAAGATTTTCTCAAAAATCAAAACTCTATCCCTGCTTGGGCTTTAACACCTTGTTCGCGAAATGGATGTTTAACTAGAGTCATTTCGGTGACTAAATCTGCGCGTTGGATTAATTCTGGAGGTGCGCCTCTACCTGTTAAAATTACATGGCTTGGCGCGGGTTTTTCTGCTAGCCCTGCGAGAATATCTGCAACTGCTAAATAACCGAGTTTGAGAGCAATATTAATTTCATCCAAAAGTACGAGGCGAAAATCAGGATTACGAATATATTCTAATGACTTTTGCCATGCAGCTTGGGCTATTTTAGCATCGCGATCGCGATTTTGAGTTTCCCAAGTAAAGCCTTCTCCCATTGCATAAAATTCTAACTGGTCTTCCCAAAGGCTGAAAACTTTTTTTTCGGCTGGTTCCCAAGTGCCTTTAATATATTGAATGATTGCAACTTTATAACCATGTCCTAAGGAACGTAAAACCATGCCTAATGCTGCTGTGGTTTTACCTTTCCCATTACCTGTATTGACTATAATTAAACCTTTTTCGGGTATTGCTTCGGCAATACGTTGTTCTTGCACTTGCTTACGCCGTTGCATTTTCTTTTGATATTGCGCGTCTGTCAAACCCGCAGCTTCTAATACTGCTGCATCGCTGGTAGTTTCCCAAGATTTATCAATTTCCATAATGTCCTAGCTCCGCTAATACTTAGATTATTTTAACTGTAATCAATGCAACAAAAGAAAGAAAACTCACGTCGATATTACTAAATCAACTATGTATAAATTCATGTCAACGTGAAAAACTGTATTTTATCTAATCATCTATTGGGAATTCAAAAAAACTTTCTACCCATGGCTCTATTACTCTCAGTTATGGGAGTAAATATAGTTCATATCAATTTAGTCAAGGCAAATATTGCTGACTTCAATGAAAAAAATCATCTTAGTGATATTACTAGCCAATTAAAAATAAATCACAATCATTTTCTGGCATCTCAGCACAACAATACATCTATAAATCAACCATGTGAATTAGTTACTTCTGAAGCTGCCGACAACTTTCTATTTACTCTCAAAGGACAACATAATTATGATATTGATTCTTTAGCTTTTACTCCTGATGGCAAAACATTAGTTAGTGGAAGTATTTACAATAAAATTAATCTTTGGGATTTTGAAAAGCGGCAATTAAAAAGAGTAATTAATGCTGGTAAAGATGGAGTCAATACAATAGCTATTTCTGCCGATGGCTCACTATTAGCTGCTGGAGGAGGTTTTAGTCAGCCAGAAACAGATAAAACAATTAAAGTTTGGAATCTGAAAACTGGCAGAATGATTTTCAAATTTACAGGACATACGCAAGGAATTAATGCTCTAACATTTACTCCCGACGGTAAAACTTTGATTAGTGGAAGTTCTGACAAAACAATCAAATTTTGGAATCTTAATAACGGTAAATTAGTTCGCACTTTAAGAGGACATACCCACTGGGTAATGTCACTAGCAATTAGTCCAGATGGGAAGACACTTGCTAGCGCTGGTGGGGCTTATAAAATAGATAGTGATACCGCAATTCGACTATGGGATATGCAAACAGGTAAATTATTAAAAACTTTCCCCAGAACTCCAGAAGCGATTGGAATATTAGTATTTAGTCCTGATGGTAAAACACTTGTTAGTAGTACAGGGAAGTTACAAACCAATACAACAATTAATTTTTGGGATATAAATTCGGGAAGATTAGTAAACAATATTTTGGAGAATGCTGTATCTTTAATCTTTAGCAAAGATGGAGAAAATTTACTGACAGTCAATTCTTCCTATGCCGTAGATTTGTGGAATATTAGTAATGGTAAGAAAATAAAAAACTTGATTGCAGGAATCAAGCTAGATAATGACCAAAATATCGGTAGGATTTATGTGAGTGCTGCAACTTTGCATCCAGATGGTAAAACCTTAGTAATTGGTGAAGGTGGTGTATTGTCTGGTTATAGAATTGGAATTCGCCAAATATCATTTGATAAATAAATGCACCTTGGCTAACCAAGGTGTATAAAATTGCAGTTTTATGATTCTATTTGCATGATAATCAAATATCACATTCTGAAATTAAATCAATCTAACCGCGATTTTTCTCCAGTAGTAACATCATCATCAAACTAAGTAAAACTTGCTTTTCTTCTTTCTCATTGAGTGAATCCAAAGCTTTGATAGTAAATTGTCGCGATAAAAACGAAGGAATTTTTTCTAACCGCATCACAACTGCACCATCAGCACGAAGAACTAAATAAGTCGGGTTAAAAACAAATCCACTCAACATCCCCACAAGTGGAATTTCTTGAAAAAGGGCATCAGCAACTTTTACCCAAGGGTTTTTTTCTTGAATTGTAAAACTTACATTTTCACCATTGAAAACATCATAACGCGCTCGCCATAATGATTTTAAGCCTTGCCGTTTCACCGCACCTATGGATACACCATTTTCATCTGTAAAGTCATAGCGTGCTGAAAAATCAATAATCCGGTCAGCTTTGATATAGTATAAGGGACGAGTACGCTCCGCATCTGCAAAAACCGTAATCGCTTCCTTGAGTTTGAACAGTTTCTGTTTAACGTAAAACTGTAAACTTCCTTGAGCATCAACAACAGAGATTTGGGGAGAAAAAGCCCAAAATTTGAAGGTTAGTTGGAGGGGATACTGCATAATTTGGTAAACTTGCCAAAAATCTACCTACATTATTCCCATTAATTCTAATTGACTAACATCTTCTCTCAAATTGAGGGAGAAGGGTTATTATTTACTTGTACTTGACAAAACTGACAATTTAGTATCCATTCTGCTCATTGAATTGATTGCTGATATTTTCGTCCCCTACCACTTCAGATTTTTGTGTGTTACATTAAGTAGTAGAATAGTAGTATGGCAGCCAAGCAATGGTTTGGGTTTTGTATACCCAACTGGTGCGCGAACCTCTGGATGAAGCGTATACCGCAAAGCGCAGACTATTCTATCGTGCGATTAGCTCAGTTGGTAGAGCAATCGACATTAATCGATTGGACGCAAGTTCGATTCTTGCATCGTACACCAAAAAGTTAGCTCATTTGGTAGAGCGATCGACATTTAATCGATTTGTAACAGGTTCAAATCCTGTACTTTTAGCAAAACCTTGTCCGGGTTCAAGGACACAATTATGGAACGGGAGAAATCCCAAGATGGTTCGAGTCCATTACTTTGTCAACTCTGCAATGTAGGCTACTATTAGATGTCATTCGTGATATTTGATAGTAAAAATAAAGATGCCAGAGTAATTGGTATTTCTCTAACTTGAGTATGTCCTTCGTTTATCAAATCTAGTTTTTCTTGGTAAATTCTGGAACTGGTAAATTGAACGGCATATTTGAAGGCTGTTTTGATCTTGAATTATCCAAGGATAGTTTGGGAAAATCTCAACTTTCTTAATCCAGCTTTAGAAATATATTTACCCGCATTCGCATTGTCAAACCTACACTTGCAGAGTTTAAAAATATTTTGTAGTATATGTAATACAAGCTAGATAAATATGTGATTATCCAGTATTCCTGACTTTTCTGCAAAATTGGGAATATAAAAACTGTGGGATTCCTCAATTAAATATGGTTATGAACTCCAATTTATTTAATCGCTTGAGACTACCTCAATTATCTATTAATATTAATATGTGGAAATCCTTTTATATCAAACCCAATGAAATCGGTATTTTATATAACCGTAGTGATTTTAAGAAAATTTTACAGCCTGGAACTTACACTTATTTTGGTCGAAATTGGCAAGTCAAAACCTACGATTTAAACGAACCAGAAGCGAATATTGAAAACCTGGAATTGTTGCTGCGGAATCATGGTAGCGAACTCCACGAGCATCTAGTGATTGTGCGAACTACATTTAAGCAAGCAGCTTTAGTTCGTTTAGGTCAAAATTGGGTAAGCGTGAAACCAAACCAATTACGGGCATTTTGGCGCGGTTTTATTGAAGTTGAAACCCATATTTTTGACTTAGAAGAAAACTTAGAATTACCTGGAAACTTTGTCCAACAAATTCGAGGAATTAGTTTATTTGGTTTGAATAAATTTCAAATCTCCGAGGCGGAAATTGGTTTATTATATGTCCAAAATAACTTTGTGCGTCCTCTCCAACCTGGAGAATATGCATTTTGGAATTTAGATAAAAATATCGCCGTCAATAAAGTTAGTCGCATTATTCCCAACCCCGATTTTCCCCTTCCTGATGTTTTAATTGAAAGACATCCCGACTTCGTGGCAGCATACTGCGAAATTGTACAATTACAAAATAACCAAGTTGCAATTGTGCGGTATCAAGGTAAAGTTATTGTAATCTTAGCACCATGCGATCGCAAATTATTCTGGCAAGGTGTAGAAGTGGAAGTAATTGACATCGGTACTGATGCTAAGTTACCTCAACATCTGGCTGCAGAATTGGTATCGGGTGTGCCAGTAACATATACCTTGAGTCACAACTCTTTACATGTGTGCGAAGTGCCACCTCAACATGTTGGTTTACTGTACATCAATCAGGAATTTCAAACCCAACTCCAACCAGGTTTACATGCATGGTGGATATTTGGACACAATTTACAAACTCCTGTCTTTGATTTACGTCAACAAAATTTGGAAATATCCGGACAAGATATTCTCTCGAAGGATAAAGTTCCTCTCCGCTTGAATCTTACCGCAGGTTATCGGATTGTAGACCCATTACAGGCAAAAAATACTTTGGTGGATATTCCTGGATACTTGTACAAAGAGCTACAGTTTGCGTTGCGTGGTGCTGTTGGGGAAAAGACTTTGGATGCTTTATTAGAAGATAAAGGTGCAGTTGACATCAGTATCTCTGAATACATTCGCCACAAGACATCTGCATATGGAATCGAAGTCGATTCTGTGGGCGTGAAGGATATAATTCTGCCTGGAGAAATTAAGACGATTTTGAGTAAAGTTGTGGAAGCCGAAAAAACAGCCCAAGCAAATGTGGTACGTCGTCGGGAGGAAACCGCAGCCACTCGCAGTATGTTGAATACAGCCAGGGTAATGGAAGACAATCCCGTTGCCTTGAGATTGAAGGAGTTAGAAGTATTGGAAAGGATTGCCGAGAAAATTGAGAAAATTCAGGTGAATGGGAGTTTGGATAGTATTTTAACCGACTTAATTCGGATGAATCGAGAATAGAAGCATGTGAAATCCGACTTTTCAAAAGTCGGGCTAAAATCCTAAATCTGCTTTGGCTAATTCTGCCGCCGCAAACACCTCATCATCAGCTTTTTCTTCCCAAATTTGATCACCAATTTCGGCATAAAATTTCTCATCATAGGGACGAGTTCTGACAACCACTGGCATCGGTACAGCATGTCCTAATATTAATGCTTGTTGTTTAGAATCTAACTTCGCTAAAACGGAGCGCAAGGCGGCACCACCAGATACCCCGGTAAATATGGCTTCGATATCTTTTTCGTCGTTCAATAATGCAGTCACACGAGTCCCAATTTGGGACATAACTTCATTATCAATTCCCGATGGACGCTGGTCTACTACTAATAGGGTGACGAAATATTTCCGCATTTCTCTGGCAATTGTACCGAAAATCGTACTGGCGACAATTGCAGGATCGAGAAATCTATGGGCTTCTTCAATTGTAATCACTAATTGGTTCGGTTTATCAACAACATTACCGCTTTGGAGAAATTGCTCTGCCTTACCTACATAATGTTGGTGGATACGTCGGGTAATCATATTTGTCACCAACATATAGGAAAGCATATCCGACTGCGAACCAAATTCAATCACAATATTTTTACCTGCTTCCAAGGTTTTTAAAATTTGATTGACGTAGTTTTGCGGACATGCAGAACGCATATACTTCAGATTTTCTAAGCGCAATAATTTCCGTTGCAATGCGGTAATTGAACCTTGGTGCCCACGTTTTTCTTCGCAAAACATCTTGATTTCTTCATTTGTCATATTGATTAACTGAAGAATCCAAGCTTTACCAAATTCTGCACTCAAAATATTCGCATTATCTAAACTTGCTTCCGATAATCCCAAATCACGACTACACAAGCGAATATCTTCAACTTCAATTTGGTCGTAACTAAGATATAATTCTTGAGCATTTTGTACCCCACGACGCTTGGTTGATGCCGGGTCAAGGGTGTATACTTCCACGCGATCGGGGAATAATTGTTTTAATCCTTTCACAGTGCTGTAGGTTTTTCCTTCACAAACAGCCTGCCAACCATATTCGGAGTGCATATCAAAGATTAAATTCACCCCGGCATTTTTGCGGACAATTCCCGCTAAAAGCAAACGAGTTAAAAAAGATTTACCAGTACCAGATTTCCCGAATACACCATTACTGCGCTCGACAAATCGATCTAAATCTATACATACCGGGACATCCATATCTAAAGGCTTGCCGATGGAAAAATTCTTGCGATGGATGTCATCCTCCCAACCAAAAACGCGACGAAAATCCTCTTCCGACGCTTCGTAAACTTGGCTAAAATGACTAGGAATTGTTTTTACTGGTAACAATTCCATTGTCGTACTAGTTTGGGGTTGAAACGATGCTAAACCTTTTGTGGCTGCTTTGACTAATGCATTTGCAGATTTTCCATTTTTACTGGGAAAATCCTCCTCAACCTCCGGAGTAAACATCAACATTGGAGCCAGATTGATGGTTCCAAAAGTACCGCTACCCGCCAATACATCTCGTAAAAAAGTATCTTCCCAATTCGGGGGATTGGCAATGATGCGCTGATTTGCCATACCCAACGCCACATCAGTTAGCATACAGAAAAAACGCGATCGCATCCCCTGCACAACCAAAAATTTTCCTACCCGCATATCTTCTACAGAAATATCGGGGTGCAAACGCACTTCGAGTCCACCTGTCAGCGAACCTTGAGTAACTGAACCTAACGGCTGTCCCAACTGCATTGGATTCACTACATAATTACCAGATTTATCTTATGTTGCATTTTAATAGTTATGTCAAAAAAATGCGAACAAAATTTAATACAAAGTCTATCTTAACAACGCCAAATTTGATTATGAATTTATCTTGTATAGAAATGCCAGGAGTAAAACTTTTATTGCAGATGTCTCTTTCTCTCATTGGAGACTGCAAGCAAGGAAATACCAAAGCCAAATATTTCTAGAGATTATGCGAACATTACTCTTCAGGTTACTGCTAAGTATTACTAGATAAAGCGCATTGAAAAATCAGGTCGCCTAAAATATAACGTGAGCGAATTCGATTCAGTCAATACGACGATTGCTAACCAGGTAACTTCCTCAATTCTGCCCTTGGAAAATCGTGATCGCCTCACCCATGAATCATTTGGGCGGTGTTATCCTAGCATGACTAAGCAGAAAAAAGCATAATTGATTGAGAAAAAAGTTTAATACACGAATTGTCAATAAATTGTGAAATTTATGTGTTTAGCACATAAACTAAGTATTTTTCCGATAACAAAGCTTATGTATTTAATGCATAATATTTTCAAGAATTTAAAAATAAATTTATGAACATTAATTTGCGCGGCGCGCGTGAGGGAGCAGGGCTAAGTCAGTCAGAGCTTGCCATTATACTTGGAATTTCTCAGACACAAGTGAGCCGATATGAACAATATCCGGGAGCCATACCGGCTGAACTTTTATTGCGTTGGGCGCAAGCATTAGGAACAGATATTCAAACGCTCATGGCGAGTGCTATCCCATTATCACCTCCTATTGATGCTGGCGATCCGTATTTACAATTGCGGAGAGATTTGCATTTGGTCGAACAGTACGTGACTAATTCTTATCCAGATGGAGAACTCAATATTCCTTACAAACCTCCAACAGCAAACGATATCATTCAGAGGATTCATCATTATCGCCAAAAGCCAAATTTAGTATTAGTAGGTCGATTCGATTCTGGGAAGTCGCATTTGGCTAATACCTTAATGGGGGCAAAAATACTACCTTCGCAGTATCAACCTGCTACCAGAGTCATTACTTTTGTGAGGCATATTAGCGATCGCCCATCCTGGTTTAAAGAGCAGGTTGGTATTCTGGCTGAAGATTTTTGGACAAGAGATGAAAAGGGAAATCAGGTTTTTGACTTAAATTTGTTAGACTCTCAACTTTGGCTTGAAAGACACTCTATCAAATTAGGTTCTTTAGAAGTTTTACGAGAGCATGGAGTACACAATCATCTTAGCGAAATTGAGATTGAGGGACACTCAGCAGTTGTATACGTTGACTCACCAATTCTTAAATCGTGTAATATCGTAGATTTCCCTGGCTACTCAGACCAAGCAGATCAAACATCAGAAGATGTAAAGAAAGCGAATAGTGCTGTTCAAATAGCAGATTTGATTTTGTACACTTCACCCATTAATGGTTTTATGAATGCTGAGGATTTTAGCCGTCTTAGTTATCTGCTAAGGGTATTACCATCACCTGAAACTCATAATCAAGAGTTCCCGATACTTGGAAATTTATTCATTGTGGGTACTCATGCTAATCCAAGCATTTCAGACCTAGACATAAGTTCGATTCTGCAAACTGGTTCGATTAGGTTTTATAAACATATCGAGGAAACAGTCCTTATCGAACGTAGCAAAAGGATTAGCCGCCCTATTAAAAAGGAAAGTCTACAGAGACGTTTCTTTGCCTTTTGGGAAGAAACGCCTCGCCGTTGGGAAAGCCTAAGAAAAGAGTTGATTAAAATTCTTGGAGAATCACTCCCTAAAGCTCGAATAAATAGAATAGATCGGGAAATTGACTTGCTTCAAAATCAAGCTACAAGACGAATTTCTGAGCAAATTCGTGCTGATGAGGAATCTGAGACAGAGCAACGACAGCCAGAGCTTGAAGAGTTAGATAAAGAAGAAACTGAAAGGCTAGCTGCAAGAGAGCAAGGGTATCGTAAATGCCAAAATTATGCCCTAGAACTGCGCGATAAAACTAAAAACTCCTTTAAACAGGCTTATACAAGCTTGATTGATATTTGTATTATTCAAAAACTAATTTGCGATCGTTACCAAGATAAGAAAGAAGCACAAGAGTACATTGCAGTCTATCTGAATGAACAACTTGGCAGTAAACTTACACATTATGTTATTGAAAATGCAGAGTTTTTCAAGATTGAAGTGGAAAAGTTTTTGGACACTTATGAGGAAGCACTCCTTAAACTTCCTAAGCTCAATCTTGGCTCTGTTTGTATACCTTTCGACACAAAAGGTGCATTTATAGGAGGTATTGCAGGTTCAGGTAGTGTTGGTGCGCTTGCTGTTTGGGCTGCCTCATTGGGAAATCTAGGTGCTTATATCCTGGTAGCTAAATTTGTCAGTCTTCTCTCTGCATTAGGTATCAGCATTAGTGGGGGTGTTGCGACAGTCGTATCTTTTGTTGCTGCGATTGGTGGTCCAATCACACTAGGAATAGGATTATTGGCAGCAGTTTTTTCACTAGGTTTAGCCCTATTTGGAGAGTCATGGGAGCGTCGCCTGGCAAAGAAAATTGTTGGTCATTTCGAGGAACAGAAAGTATTAGATAAATTTTTACAAGCTAGTGATGAGTATTGGCAAGATACAGCTAAAGCTTTTGAAAAGGGAGCGAATGCTGTTGAAGAAGAATTTCAAGAGTATATTCAGCATCTTCGAGAACTTTGCTCTAATGAGGAGGCATCCAGAGAAAAAGTTGAGAATATTTTACTTTTGCTTAGAAAATTCAAAACATTTTTCGCCGAAATTCCCTGGAGGGGTTTATGAGCTAGCAGAGGCTTTATCTGCTTACATCTGGAGATTACCTGTTTTTAGCATTGACATGGAATTGTTCGGAAACCTGGAAACCTTTGCAGTATTAACCCTAAACAGGATTTAGAAACTTTTTATTAAAATACTTTACAAAAATAAATAAAGACGTTAGTATTTACTCATCAGGTAAAAAGACCTACCCGATATCATTCATCACAATAAAGCAATCATAAAAACATGACCGCAACCTTACAAAGACGCGAAAGCGCCAACGTATGGGAAAA